>JAEUTC010000230.1 GCA_016787985.1 Flavobacteriales bacterium
CGCTTCCCCGTACTTTTGCCGTCCAATTCACAATTCCACAAGGAACATGAACGAATTCGGTCATAAACCGAAGAACGCCGACCTCGCGAAGGTGGGCCTGGGCAAAGTGGGCGAGATCTACTGGAACCTCGAACCCGCTGAACTGGTGGAGCAATCCATCGTAAGCGGCCAAGGGGTGCTTGCCGACAGTGGCGCGCTGGCCATCGATACCGGCGAATTCACCGGCCGCAGCCCCAAGGACAAGTTCTGCGTGAAGGACGCCAAGACCGAGAACACCGTGTGGTGGGGCGATGTGAACTTCCCCTTCACCCCGGAGAACTTCGACCGCCTGCATGACCGCATGGCCGCCTACCTGCAAGGCCGCGAAGTGTTCGTGAAGGATTCGTACGCCTGCGCTGATCCCACCTACAAACTGAACATCCGCGTGGTGGCCGAGTACCCGGCCAGTGCGATGTTCGCCGGGAACATGTTCCTGCGGCCGACCAAAGCCGAACTGGAGAGCTTCGAACCCGAATGGCACATCATCTGCGCCCCTGGCTTCCACGCCGACCCTGCGAAAGATGGGACCCGCCAGCACAACTTCGCGGTGATCAACTTCACCAAGAAGATGATCCTGATCGGTGGCACGGGCTACACCGGCGAGATCAAGAAAGGCATCTTCACCGTACTGAACTACGTGTTGCCCGAAGAACGCAAAGTGCTGAGCATGCACTGCAGTGCCAACATCGGCAAGGGTGGTGATACCGCGGTGTTCTTCGGCCTCAGCGGCACGGGCAAGACCACGCTGAGCGCCGACCCGGAGCGCGCCCTCATCGGCGACGACGAGCACGGCTGGAGTGACAAGGGCGTCTTCAACTTCGAAGGCGGCTGCTACGCCAAGTGCATCGACCTCAGCGCCGAGAAGGAACCCCAGATCTGGGATGCCATCAAGTTCGGATCCATCCTGGAGAACATCGTTTTCGAAGAGGGTACCACGAAGGTGGATTTCACCGATGGCTCCAAGACCGAGAATACACGGGTGAGCTATCCGATCGATCACATCGCCGGTGTGGCGAAACCGAGCGTTGGTGGGCATCCGACGAACATCTTCTTCCTCACGTGCGACGCTTATGGTGTGCTGCCTCCCATCAGCAAACTGAGCCCCGGGCAGGCGATGTACCACTTCATCAGTGGTTATACCGCCAAGGTCGCCGGCACGGAAGCGGGTGTCACCGAGCCACAGAGCACCTTCAGCGCCTGTTTCGGCAAGGCCTTCCTGCCGCTGCACCCCACGAAGTATGCCGACATGCTGGGTGAGAAGATGAAGCAGCACAATGTGCGCGTTTGGCTGGTGAACACCGGCTGGAGCGGCGGTAGCTACGGTACCGGCGAGCGCATGAAGCTGAAGTCGACCCGCGCGATGATCACCGCTGCCTTGCGTGGTGAACTGGATGCGGTGAGCTACAACGAACATCCGGTGTTCGGGGTCAGTTTCCCCACCTCGTGCCCCAACGTCCCTGCTGAGGTGCTGGACCCGCGCGCAACGTGGAAGGACAAGGCTGCTTATGACGCCACTGCGGAGAAGTTGGCCAAACAATTCAACGACAACTTCGCCAAGTACAGTCAAGGCGCCAGCGCGGAGATCCTCGCGGCCGCTCCGCGTGTCTCGGTGAAGGCTTAATGGAACAAGGAACAGGGCCCCTTCACCGCTGCGGTGGAGGGGCCTTGCACTGGATAGTGACATCGGATCCGTGAAGTGAACGCGACCATGAGCCTGAGTGGAACGATACGTGTGTTCGGGATGGCCTTGGGCTTCATCCTTTCCAGTGCTTGGCAGGCACGGGGGCAGTCCTATCTCGATAGGGTCTTGTATCCCGAGCGCCTCCGCGATGATGTGGAGTTGTTGCGCGCTGCCATCCACGAGGCGCACCCGGACCCCTACCGTTACCACACCAAGGCTGAACTGGATGCCATCGTCGATCAGGTCCGCGACTCGATCACGCGTACCATGTCCGTGGTCGAGTTCGAACAAGCCTTGATGCCCATCTTCCGCGGCGTTGGTGATGCACACTGCCATACCGAAAGGCCGGAGAGCATGTTGAACGCCTTGGATCGCGAAGCGGACCTGCTGCCCCTGCAGCTGCGCGTGTTGCCCGAAGGGGTCTTCGTGGAAGAGGAACTGAAAGGATTCCGGAGCATCCCGGTGGGTAGCCGCGTGGTGGCCATCAATGGCAAGTCCATCGAGTCGATCATGGACCGCCTGTTGGCCACGGTGGTGTGTGATGGCGCTAACCGTACCTATGCCGAGCGTGTGGTCGAACGGGAGTTCAATGTGCGCTACAACCTCTACGTGGAACAGGCCGATACCTATAAGATAGAATTCGTGGGTCCCGACAAGCTGCCGGGTGAACGGACGATCTTCGCAATGACCGGGGAGCAGATCTTCAGCACCCGGAAGCCCAAAGGCACAGGGTTGCTCCCGTGGGGCTCCACGGCGTATCCGGATCACGACGTGTTATGGGTGAACATGCGCACGCTGGATGCTGATAGCCTTGGCCTCGCCGGTCAGCGTCCGGATCGTTTCCTTCAGGCTGTTCTGGCAGAAGCCCAGAAAAGCAAGGCCCGCACGTTGGTGATCGATGTGCGCGGTGCAGGCGGCCGCGAGTTGGCGATGGCCGAGTTGGTCTTTTCTGCCATTGCGAAGACCCCGTTCAAGGTGCTCGACGGTATGGTGGTGCGGAGCATCGCGCCACCGGCGCCACGACCCTCGGTGACCGTGCCGGAGGAATTCTATGCCACCACGAACTCGCGCTTCTTGCTCGCTGGCCAGGGCGATTATCGACTGCCCGAGACTGATAGCCGACTGTCCGAGCACTTGCCCATGTCCAAAGCGTTCAGCGGCAAGGTCTATGTGCTTTGCGATGGATATACGCGGGATGCTGCAGCCGCCTTTGTGATGATGGTGCGGCGCACCAAACGCGGCCGCGTGGTGGGAGAGGAGACCGGTTCGAACGCATTCGGCTTCACGGGTGGTGGATACTGGACCATCACCGCTCCGGGCTCCGGTCTACGGTTCAAAGTGCCCCTCTTGAAATACATCCCCGCTGGGCGTGGCGAAGGACCCATGGACCGCGGTGAGCAACCGAACCACCAAGCCTATCAAACGGCGGCTGGTGTGGTGCGCGGGCAGGATAGGATCCGGACCTCCCTTCTTGAAATGATCAAGGAGTTGGAATGACCGGAAAGCTCAAATGGGCGCTGGGTCTGTGGGTGCTATCCAGCTGCGCACCTCCACCGGGCGAGCCCGCCATGGAAGCACGGTGGTCGAGTATCCCGAACGCATACGCCCGTTGTTTCGAATTGCAGGTAAGAGGCGCTGAACGGCGCTTGGTGGTCTTCGGTCCGGCAGGGCGCACGGATACCGTCGGCAAGTATCGATTCCGAGGCCTTGCGGATGGCCAAGCTGAATTGCTTCCGGTGCCTGACCGCACGGTCGTGTTGAGCACCACGCACTTGGCCTATTTCAGCGCATTGGATGCGGTGGATCGTGTGGTGGGTACTGCTCATACGGACCAGATCCGGGATCCGCGTTCCATCGAAGCGGTCCGGAACGGTGCGGTAAAGGAGGTGGCACGCGCTGATGGCGTGGACCGTGAGATGATGATGGCCTTGGATCCCGACGTGATCTTCGACTATCCATTCGGGAGCGAGCAGCGTAAGACCATACCGAAGGTTCCAGTGGTGAACGTGACGGAATACCTGGAACTGCATCCCCTTGGGCGTGCCGAATGGCTGCGTTTCTTCGGGATATTGCTGGGGAAGGAAGAACGAGCCGACAGCCTGTTCGCCGCGATCACGCATCGCTACGAGTTCCTGCGCGACACCAAGACCCATCTGCCTGGATCACCGACCGTGCTGTTCGCCAGCCATTGGGAAGGTGCGTGGTTCGTGCCGCCCGGCAACAGTTACATGTCCACGTTGATCAGCGATGCGGGTGGCCGCTATGTGTATGCGGACTCCATGGCTAACGGGAACATCGCACTGCCCTTGGAGCGGTTGCTGGTCCAAGGGGATACCATCGACCATCTCGGCGTGCTGCTGGCCAATCCGGGTATGGTGGACGCTTCCGTGCTCGCTGGCGGTGATCCGCGTGTACGGGCATTGAAGGCGCTGCGCGACGGCGCTTTCTTCGGGAACAGTGCCACGAGCGACCTCTTCGGACAGGCCTTGTTGGAACCCGACGTGGTCTTGCGCGATCTGCGGTGCATCTTCCACCCGGGTACCTGTACGGGTAAGACCGGTGCCTACTTCAAGGCTCTCCCGTAGTCCTCGGCTCAGGAGGTCTCGGACGGTCTGTCAGATCGGAATGCCGATCCTGCGGTAAACGAAGCCCATGAGCCACGCGGGTCCTATCATCAGGAATTGAAGGTCGTCCAGGAAGCTGGGTTTCTTGCCTTCCACCTTGTGGCCGAAGAATTGGCCGATCCAAGCGGCTACGAAGAGAACGATGCAGATCGCCCACAACGGCCATGGGGCATGAAGATCCAAGTAGTTGCACACCGCCAGGCAGAAGCCGCTCCACAGCATCATGCCAACAGCGATGGTGAGCGAGAGCCGGAGATAGAAGTAGCCAACGAAAGCCAGTGCGATGTACGCCAACGTGTGCGGACCGACGAAGGGAGGCGCCGTGGGTAGTGGTACGCTGAAGAGCAGCCCCACCACACAGAAGTAGATCACGGGTACGCAGACCCAATGAATGGCTTTGTTGGTCGGGTCCTGGTGACTGACGCCGTAGGCATCGAACCAGTCCTGTATGCTTCGAGCTGCCATGACCTAGAGGTATCGTTCTTCGTGGATATCGCAGTGATGCTCAGCATGACCGGCGGCGATGAGCCCGAGTTGCTCTACGCTCATCGTGTTGCCACTGGCTAGCCCTGCACGCGCCATCATCACCGGAGTGAAGCTGGCGAAGAGCGCTAGGGTGCTGGCGCGGATGGCCTTATGCTCGGTGAGGATCGAGGTAAGTGGCGACCGATCGGCTTCGGAGGCCTGGGTGTACTCATTCTCTTCGAACGGTGGTAGGGCGGTGGCATCATTCCGTGCGAACCGCAAGGCACGGTAGGTGAAGATGCGTTCACAATCGTTCAGGTGTTGAAGCACTTCCTTGATGCTCCATTTGCCTGGTGCGTAGCGGTACGATCCTCGCTCTTCACCGATGTCCCCGAACAAGGCCACGGTGCGCACCAGAGCGTTCTGCTGTGCTTCGAGCACGGTTCTGCCGCGTGCTTTGCGCAGGTAATTCTGCAGGTATGCGGGTAGGTCGGCAGAGCGCGTGGATGCCATCATGCCGAAAAGATAGTGTCCCCGACGGATCAGTCCACCGGCTTCACCAAGTACGAGGTCGGTACGCCGGCCAATTCGCGCAGCACTTTCAACCAGCCGATCGAGCTCCGCCACCAGCGGCCACGCTGAAGTTCAGGATCCTCCACACACCGGATCCCCACGGTAACGCCCTTTCCGCACGCCGTATGATAGGCGATGCGTGATCGGCGGGCGTGGATGCCGAAGGAGATGATGTCCACCTTGTCGATCCCAGTGGTCCGTGCCTCCCGAGCGAACCGTTGTGCGTTGGCCCAAGTACGGCTTTCGCCCAACATCACCGTGGGTAGTCTTGTGATGATGTGGCGTGGTGTGCCAGCGGCGATCAAGGCTTCCGCCGTGGCATCAGCAAAGGATGGTGTCCCTGGAACGCGGCTTCCATCCGAACGGTGGATCGTGACCCTACGCTGAAGAGCATGTAGGTTGACCCCATCGATCCTGGCATACAGCAAGAACAAGAGCTCCCAATGCTTTTCCGGAACACCCGCATGAACGGGCGTGAAACGGAGTTCCTGGACCGGTCCTTCAAGGAGTCGGGTGCGATCGTGGCAGGTATCCGTCAGGCTATCCCGAAGGATCATCGTGGAACCGGATAGGATCTGTAGTTCCGTATCCTTCCCACCGCATGCGTTCACCACCAGCGATCCGCGCATCGGTCGCTGCAACTCCACCACCACCGTATCGCCGAAGCGCAAGGTGTAGGAGAAATTGCGCGGTGTTCCGGTGATGTAGATCCGTTCGTACCCACCTTCGCGGAGCATCGCATTCACATCGGGCATGTAAACAGGATCGATCCAGCCTTCCACCACGGCGGTACGCGCCCCGCTGGGCTCGTTGACGGCCAGGAAAGGGAAGGAGAGGGCTACCACCAGCGCTGCCAAGCCCAGCGCGCCAACCATGATCAGGATCCAACGGAAAAGCCGTGTCATGGTCAGTCCTCGTCGGCTAGCGCTTCGCGCAACTCCAGCAGTTCAGCACGGGCCTTCCGGTCACCTGTGACCAAGCATTCCAGCGCGCCAGCATCGCAGGTATGAATGGCCTCTTTGGTATGGCCCAATTCAGCCTGCATCAGCGCAAGTTGGTAGTAACTCGCGATGTGTTTCGGTTCTTCGGCCAGGATGGCTTTCAGGCCGTCCACCGCCTCCTTCATATCACCTGCTCGCTTCAATTCCAGGGCTATGGCATAGCGGATGAACAGATCACCCGGTTCTTCGACCAGCATTTGACGCAACTGGGCAAGACGATCGGTGCTCATGGAAGATGAGCCGCGAAAGTACCTGTTGTCAGCATGACGGCGGGCCCGTCGGTCGTGGAACCTTTCCGTTCGCCTTCCGTACAATCCACGCGCATGCTCTCCCGACTTCATCCATTCACTGCGCTCGGTGCTTTGCTGGCTGGTGTTGCGGTCATCTGCTGGCCTTTCGCGCCGGTCCAGGTGCCGCTCATCGCCTTGTTCCTCGCCTATGGCTTCACCTTGCTCGAGTTCAAGAAGTACACGAGCAACTTCCAGTTCTCCATGATCCTGATCACCGGCGCCTTGCTCGGTCTTGCGCTGGACCTACGGTATGGAGCATGGCCCTGGTTCACATCGGCACTGGTCATCGCTGGCTCGGCGACCATCGCACGACAAGCCTTCATGACGCATTTCACCTACGTCAACTGGCTGTGGGTGGACACGGGGAAATCCGTGATCGCCTGCGGGTTTTACCTCGTCGCCATTTGGGGAACGTCCTTCAGCTGGGAGGCCTGGCTGCTGCCCTTGCTGCCGCTCGGTTTCGCCACGGGGTTGACGTTCAGTTACGTGCAGGATGCCCTGCAGATGCGCAAACGCACACGTTTCGGATACCGCGTCCAACTGGGGAAAGCCGCACCCGATTTCGAGTTGCCCGATCAGAACGGCAACATGGTCAAGCTCTCGGACTACCGCGGTCGCCATCCGGTGCTGCTCATTTTCGTGCGTGGCGACTGGTGCCCCGGGTGCCACATGATGCTGCGCACCTATGAGCGTAACCGCCTGAAGTTCCTCGAGAAGGGCATCCATGTCCTCGGGGTCGGACCTGATGACATCAGTGTGAACAAGGATATGGTGCAGCGCATCGGTGTGGCTTACAAGATGCTCTCCGATGATCGCCAACAGGTGAGCACGCAATACGGCGTGGTGTACAACAACCCGATCATCGAACTCAGCATCGATTATGCCGAGGGCATTCCGCTGCCGGCCTCGTTCCTGGTGGATGTGGATGGTGTGATCCGGTACGTGTCCCGTCCCGACCGTGTGGGTGAGTTCCTGGATCCGGCTTTGATCTTCGGGGTGCTCGATGGCATACCTGCAACTCCCCAAGTGGCATGGAGCTGACCGTTCTTCTCGCCTATGGTGCCCTGCCTGCGATCTTCCTTGGCGCTGCTGCCGCCATCTCCTTCGCTTACAACAAGCTTCACGCCCGGAACACCCAAAGTGAACGCGACCGCGATAGTTACCTCAGCGTGCTGGAGAGCAGTAATGATGCGCTTTTCGTGATCAACTTCGTGAACGGACGCATTCATCAAGCCAACGCCAAAGCTTCTGAGTTGTTGGGGCTCACCAACGAGGAACTCACGCAACGCACGATCTTCCAACTGCATCCGAAGGAATTCTGGCACCGCAGTGCCACCCGCATCGCCGATGCCTGGGAGCAGAACGGTTTGGTGTACGAGGATATCCCCATGCTCGCGGCCAGCGGCGAGGTCATCGCTGTGGAGAGCAGTACCCGGGTGAGCAGTTACAAAGGCGATCCCGCGATCATCCTCTTCGCGCGCGACATCCGTGATCGATTGGAACTGCAAGGACGGATCGCTGCGCAGCAGTCGCTCGTTCGTGAACAGAACGAGCAGTTGCTCTCCAGTATCCGGTACGCGCAGCGCATTCAACGGGCGGTGCTCCCCGAAGCGGAGCAGTTGCAGGAACTCATTCCCGAATCCTTCATCCTCTTCCGGCCACGCGACATCGTGAGTGGCGATCTGTATTGGTTCGCCGAACACCAAGGCAAGATCATCGTGGCGGCGGCGGACTGCACGGGGCATGGCGTTCCCGGAGCGCTCCTGAGCTTGATCGGAGCTTCTCTGTTCGAGGAAATGGTGAAGGAAAAGGGTCTGAGCGATCCCGGGGCGATCCTGGATGGTGCACGACTCGGAATGATCCAGGCCTTGAGCAAACAGGACGGCTCGACCGAACAGCAGGATGGGATGAACGTATCCATCGTCGTACTGGACAAGGCCAGCCGTACTGCGACCTATGCGGGTGGTTTCGCACCGCTGTACATCGTGCGCAACGGCGAGCTGATCGAGCATAAGGGAGATCGAATGCCCATCGGCCCCTACATGGGCTCTGAACGAGCGTTCTCCACGGAGGAACTTGATCTACTTCCCGGAGACCGGCTTTTCCTCTTCTCCGATGGCCTGCAGGATCAGTTCGGTGGCGAACATGGTCGGAAATTGAAATCCAGTGGGCTGAAGCAATGGCTGGTGAAGACCTCGACGCTACCGATGGATGATCAATACCAGGCCATTTCGGATCGTTTCCGCCTTTGGAAAGGCAAAGAGGAGCAGCTGGACGATGTATTGTTGATCGGCATCCAAGTCTGATCGCTCAGCGCAGCACCTCCGATAGGTGACGCACCGAGCTGTTGACCTCGGCAAGGAACAGCACCCGAGGGTCCGTGGGCCGCACGACCGAAACAGCCCTTCCTCCAACAGTGATCCTGGCCATGTCGTCCGGACCACCTCCCACCACCAGCACATCATTCATCGCAGTATCGAGCAAGCTGGCGCGCTGGAAGGCTCTCCGGTCATGACCGACCATCCACGTGTTGGCCGCTTCCGGATGGAACACCGGAATCGCGTAAGCGAGGAACTGCGCACTGAACGGATCGTTCCCGCGCAGGATGAAGATCCCGTCGACCTCGTTCATCATGGCCAGTTCCCCAACGACTCGACAATGCTCCTTGATGCGCGCCACCTCCCAAGTGCGAACAGGAAGGCCTTCCTGCTGGGCCAATGCAGCGGCGTAGGTCGTCGATGCCTGCATCATTCGAGTTCCGGAATGAACGGTCGCTGCCAGGGTGATCCCGATGATCGCGGTGCGCGGGAGCGACGGCTTCCATTCCACACGTCCCCATGCCCAAGCCAGCACCAGCGGCATGCCGATGAACACACGCGCCAAGGGAAAGAAGATGGAGGCGGAACCATCGTGCACCTTGGCGAAACAGAAACTGAACAGGATGAGCGTGAGGGTGGCGAGGACCGCGAGCGCTGCGGAAAAGCGGCGCTGGGCCCCAAGGATGATCCCAGCCGCCAACAGCAGCAATGGTGCGAAGGCCGCGTGCTTGCCGAACAAGGGCGCTGTCCATGCGAAATGGATGTCCAGCCGCTTGAAGGCTTCTTGGATCAGGTAAGGTTTGAAGTGCAGCCGCCAATCGAAAATGGTGTTCACCACCTCGGCCTCTTGCGCGTAGAAGAAACAACGCGCACCCAGCCACAAAAGAATGGCAGGTGACATCCCCAAGGCCATGGCCGACCATACCTTCGGATCATGCCTTTCATTCAGCAGGTGGTGCAGTCCGATCGGCACAGCCACCAAAGCGGCGTTCGGATTCACGAAGATCGCTAAGCCAAGTACCACCATCACCCAGAAGCCACGTGCGAACGCTGTTCTGCAGCGCCAAGCCAGGGGGACGAAGGCCAGCACGGCGATGCCATTCAAGGCGGTGATCTGTAACCCGTGTTCCACCGGCAGGAGAAGCGGCATGGCGGCAAAGAGCAAGGCTGCACCATACTCCTTGCGCGAGCGATGATGGAATGCGAAGGCGAGGTAGGGTGCGATGCCGAAGAACGCGAACAGGATCGCGACCGTGCTTACGGGGTCGGCACCGAATCGAACGAATGGTGCAGCGAACAAGGCTTCCAGCATCACGCCATAGTCCTGTCCGTAGAAGAACGGTTCATGGAAGATGCCGTCCGCATAGTCCACGGTCGCAAGCCAGACCAC
>JAEUTC010000061.1 GCA_016787985.1 Flavobacteriales bacterium
CGCTGGGGCTCGAACCCAGGACCCCAACATTAAAAGTGTTGTGCTCTACCAGCTGAGCTACAGGATCTTCCACACTTCCTGAGCGGTGACCCGCTTTCCGAAGGGAGCGCAAAAGTAAGGATCTGGATCGAACTGCAAAACCCGGATCGACGAACCTACTTCTTCTCGATGATCGGATGGCGCTCGAACGGCTTCGTCCGGTCGAACAGGTAGCGGTAGGTGGCGAGGGTCCGGTAGTTCTCCGCACCCAGGTTCTCGCACACCTTCACCATGCGTGGATTGAAGTCGCCGATCCACGTGAGGACCGTGTCGCGGTACAGCTTCTTGTCCACGATGTGTTTCTCGGCGTACACGATCAGCGCGCCTTCCATGCCCTTGCCTTGGAACTCCTTCGCCACCCCGAAGACGATCCCGGTCATGGTCTTCACCGCGCCGGTGTGCTTGTACCAGAGGAATTTCAGTTTCCCCAGCCAGTTCAGGTCGCCGTTCACATGTTTGAAGATCTCGTTCAGCTCCGGCAAGCTGATGTACATCGCCACCGGCCTTTCGTGATGCCGGATGAAGATGATCAGCCGAGGGTCCATCACCGGCTTCATGGCTTTCACGATCTTCAAGGCCGCCGATGCTTCCATGGGCTTGTGGTTCTCATGGTCCACCCACGCGTCGTTGTACACCGTGCGGAAGTCATCGGCGATCTGCTCCACACTCCGCCCGCGGGCGTCATGCATCCGGAAGCCCGGATCGCTGGCCAACTGGTTGAATTTCCGGTGGAAGATGGGCTGCGCAGGGATGGTGGCGCTGCGCAGGAAGAACAGCTGGTTGAAGTAGATCTGGAAGCCGTAGTGCTCCAACAAGTCCTTGTAGTACGGCGGATTGTAGTTGGTGCCGTAGATGGGGGGAGAGGTGAAGTTCTTGATCAACAAGCCCCAGAACATGTTCCGGTCGCCGAGGTTCACCGGTCCGTCCATGGCTTCCATCCCCAGCCCCTTGAGCCAATCCCGAGCGGTGTCCAGCAGTTGGTTGGCGGCTTGCTGGTCGTTGATGCACTCGAAGAACCCCATGCCACCCGTGGGCTGCTTGTCGGTGTAGGCGGTCTTGGGATTCACGAAAGCCGCGATCCTTCCGATTGCCACTCCGCGCTCGTCTTCAAGGATCCACCGCATCACCTTGCCGCTGGGACCACCATCGGCCCCCGGCTTCAACAACTTGTTCTTCTCCGGATCGAAGACCTTGGCCACATCCTGCTTCAGGTGCGGGATCCAATTCTTGTCATCCTTGTAGATGCTCCACGGTAGCCGCATCCACACATCCGTGGTCCTTTGGTCCGTTACAGGTACGATCTTCATGGCCATCATCGCGAAGGTGCGATCTTTCGCCCGATCCACATGCATATCCAACTCATCGGCTTCATGTGTACCGGCAAGTCACGCATCGGGCGCGAATTGGCCGCACTGCTGGGAAGACCCTTCTACGACATCGATCGTGTCATCGAGCAGCGCGTGGGGGCGATCAAACCCTTCTTCGAGCGGGAAGGGGAGTCCGCGTTCCGCTCCGTGGAGTCCCAGGTGCTGGGTGAATTGCTCGCCGCTCCTCCGGCCGTGATCGCCATGGGCGGCGGCACTCCCTGCGAGGGTGATAACCTGCAACGCATGAAAGCCGCCGGCACGGTGGTGTGGCTCGATGTACCACTGGAGGTCCTGATGCCCCGCATCGAACGTGCCGGTGGTGATCGGCCCCTTCTTGCGGGCCTTAAGGGCGAGCAGCTCCGGTTGCGCGTGCTTCAATTGCTCGAACCGCGGATACCGTTCTATGCCCAAGCCGATATCCATCTCAACGCGGTGGGCACACCCACGGAGATGGCGGAACGTATCGCGGCCCGCCTTCAGGCCAGGTAGACCGTGTCCTTCTTGCCGAATTCCACACTGATGTGCTCTTGCACGGTGGTGCTCAGCGTGAGCCCTACGATGTCAGCCCGGATCGGGTAGGCGCGGTGCCGACGATCCACCAGCACTACGGTCGTGAGCTTCTTCAAGGGCACCTGCACCAGGAAACTCGCGGCATGCATCAGGGTGCGCCCGCTCATCAAGACGTCGTCCACCAGCACCACCACCCGGTCGCGCAGCACCTTAGCGTCCACCGACAATTTCGCGGGTCTTTCCAGCGGCCGGTCTTTGTCCAATTCCAACTCCACCAACTCGGCACGCAGACCGGTGTTCTGCTCCAACGCACCCTGCAACCGCTTCGCCAGGGTATGACCGCGTGGTGCCACACCGACCAGGATGATGCTCTCCTCCAGATGGTATTCCTCGTGCAACTGATGCACGATCCGCGTGATCTTTCGCTGCACACGATCGTGGTCGAGGACGATGGTCTTGCTGGACATGTGCCGAAAAGTACGACGCGATGCGCTTCACATCACCCGTGTAGGCTGGCGTCTGGTGCGGACTTCGCCGAACCGGCTTTCGTGCATCTGGCTCCCCGTGTACTTGATGATCCGGTCGAATAGATCGAAGGTTTCCGGCTCCAAGCGTTTGAACCGGATGCAGCTGCGGCCGCGGTCGAAGATCAATAGGTCCTTCTTGAAGGCGTTGAGCAGATCATGCGGGATGATGTACAACACCATGAAGTTCTTCTGGTTGGACAACGCGCACAAGGTGCGACCCTCCAGGTGATACGTCGGCATCTCACGGTCCATGTCCTCCACGATGGAGGGCCAGATCCCGAATATCAACTTCCGCAAGCGCAGCAGTGGTGCACGACGATCGGCATCGAGCTGGTCGAAGTACTCATCAGCGGTGCGCACAAGGGACCTCATGGTTCAACGGGAGGATGAAGATGAGAGATCCCATCCGATCCTTCAAGTGGTGGCCACTATTCCATCCGCACGATGCCATCCAACCGGATCTCTTCACCACTGTTCAGGCGCAACCACTCGATCCGGTCGCGGATGAAAAGATCCATGATGACGCCTTGCACCGTTGCTCCGGAGTCCAAGGTCAATACCACCGGTCGCTTCAAGGTGGCCGCCGCTTCGTACCGATCGTAGAGGTTGCAATCGATCGGTGTGTACGCCTTCTCCTTCACTGCGCACAACCAGACCTCATTGCCAGCACGAGGTGTGATGGAGTTGCGACAAGGTTCAAGCGACACCTCGTGGAAGTGCTTCCTGAAGAGTGGCGCATACTCCGATGCCGAACCACCGAACGGGGGGCGATCCGCGTTCAACGGAATGTTGAAGAGCACACCCACGAGCTTGCCTCCGGGGTTCAACAGCGCATGCATGTGAGCCACATAGCGTTCGCGCAGCGCCGGATCCAATGCGCAGAAGAACGTTTGCTCCAAGATGATGTCGTACGACCCCTCGTGTTCGAAGAAGTCGCCCACGAGCAGATGTTCTTGCGGAAAACTGGGACAGCGCTCTAAAAGCTCATCGAAGGGGGCGCCGGTCAAGTCCATGGGATACACGTTCTTGAAGCCAAGGCGATGCGCGTATTCGGCTTCGTAGGCGCGACCAGCACCCGGGATCAAGATGCGCAGGTCGCGGTCCTTGAGCCCATCGAGGTATGCGGCCAAAGGAGTGGAAGGACCACCGAGATCCCAAGGGGCATCGCTATCGATGTATCGCTGCTGCCAATATGCAGCGTCAAGCTCCGCCGCCATCCGCTCAATCCACCAAGGCGAAACGGAACGTCAGCGTGCGTTCGCGCGTGTTGAAGAGGTCCGGGTTGCCGCCGAACTCGTTCTTCATCATTTCCTTCTTCGCCAATTCCATGATGGAATCGAGCCAGGTGAAGCCCGAGCTTCCACCCGGTGCATGTGCCACCTGTAGCTTACCCAACTTGCGTCCACCCAACGTGGCCACCGTGCGTGCTTGTTCCTCTGCGCGCTTGAAAAGGCGCTGCATCAACTCCAGCTCGGTGCCTGCCGATGGCTCGTATTCCCAACGGCTCACGTGACCGTCGCCTTTCCCCTCGTTGCGCAGAAAGGTCACCAATCGCTTCAGATCCGCTTCGTTCGCCAGCTCGATCTCCACGCTCGAAGCCTCTGACATGTCGTCGTACGAGCTGATGGTGTAGTTGTCGTAACCAGAACCGCCTTCGGTCAGCTTGAAGCCGGCTTTGGTCAGTTTGCCCTTCAGCTTTTCGGCTTTCTCCTTGGCTTCTTCCTGCACCTTCTTCTGGGTCTTCTCCCAATCCTCATTCTCTTCATACACCGCGTCGGAGTACATCTCCGCACCTTGTGGGGTGAAGGAATAGGTGATGCGCTTCACCTTCATGGACATGGTGTCCGTGACCGTGAGTTCGATGTACTGATCGGTGACGGTCTGTGCGGACAGTGCTGCTACCAGCACCAACGATGGGATCGCCAGGAAGGGACGGAGGAGGTTTGCCATGGGTCTTGTGATGCGCGAAGTTCGGCATCTTCATCGAACCGGGCACTTCCATCGCAAGCTTCCGAGGCATCCAGGTGCACCGATCCTCACCTGCAAAATGGTCCATTCCCGGAGTGGATGTCGTTCCGCAAGGCGCGCACACGGCCAATGGCGTCAACGTTTCTGCATCCGCTGCCAATCCTCCTGTAAGACCACCCGCGGGTCGAAGTTCGGGTCGTTGCTCAGGATGTACGTGCCATCCGGACGGCTCCACGCCTCGGTATAGCCTGCGCTCAGTTCGATGCTGCTTCCGCTCGGATCCTTCCATTCATCCACCCCACGGATCACCTGGCCCCACTCGGTGTTGATCCGATCACGGCTCGCTTGACCTTCCTCCCACGTGCGGCGTTGCAGGTCGCTGGAATAGTTCTGCGCGTCGCGCCAGAGACCGGCGCGTTTGGCAGCTTCGGTACGTTCCACAGCGGCCACGTTGCTGAAGACCTGCGCCACCGCCTGCTGCCAGGCCGGGTTTATACGCGTGCTGGCGATGGCCGTGCCCATTATCCGTTCGGCCTCTTCCTGCCTGTCTGCGGGATAGCGGACCAGCAACCGGAAGTTCGACTGGCATTGATAGACACCGCTCATACCGCCGTGCAGATAGTTCGGCATCATTATCACCGTCTGGTCCACGCTGCAAAGCAAGGTGCCTTCAGTCCCGTCCGGCCAGCGCAAATGCACCTTCGTGGCACTCGGCCGGAAGGTAGCATTGGTGATGCCCGCCTGTTGCGCGGCCGCGTTGTTCCGTTGCGCTTGTTCTTCCATGGTGCGTACCAACGCCGCTGCGGGTTCTGCAGAAACGATACTGGCACCGCCCAACTCCTGCAGCACTTGCTCACGCACGAACGCTTCAGCATCGTAAGGAGGCATGATGTCGCACGACTTCATGATGCCTTGTTGGTTCCGCATCATGTCCTGTACCACTTGCTGGTCGTCGTGCCATTGCCAGCTGCGCACGGGAAAGCCGCGCAGTTCCATCGCCCCGTCCGGTGAAGTGGCCGACCACTGGGCTGCCACGCTCTCGTTCATGCAAGGATGCCCAACGCGCCATTGGATACCTCCGGTGAGCCGCCAACCTTTCGGCAACAAGAAGCTCGCCGCCTCCGCTGGCCTGCCGAATCCGCTCTGGTCCATCACCCGGACCCGCTGCAGAATGTGGTAATCGGTGCCCTCCTTATAGTGATCGGAACCGCCTTGCTCACTATCCTTTCCGTCAACCGCCTCGCCATTCTCGGTTCGGGACGGAGCTGAAGTGCAGGAGAGGATCACAGCGATCCCTGCGAAAGTCAAGGTTCTCATGGGTGGATGGTCGATCGCCGAAGCTAGACCATCACCCACCGGGCCCAGCGGTGCAGGCCATCACGAATACTCGGGATGGGGGTTCAGCGCTTCACCAAGCGCACCACGTTCTCCACGTGGTACGTATGTGGGAACATGTCTATGGGCTGCACGAAGTCGATGCGGTACTGCTCGTTGAGAATGGCGAGGTCGCGGGCTTGCGTGGCCGGGTTGCAACTCACGTACACGATGCGCGGCGGGGCCAATTCCAACAGGTGGCGCACCACGGGTTCGTCCATGCCTGCGCGCGGCGGATCGGTCACCACCACATCGGGTTTTCCGTGCTGTGCCACGAAGGCGGGATCGAGCACCTTCTTCATATCACCCGCCGCGAAGCTCACGTTGGTGATGCCGTTGAAGTCGGCGTTCACTCGCGCATCGGCCACGCTTTCGGGCACCAGTTCCACACCCGCCACGTGCTTCGCGACAGCAGCGAGATAGAGCGTGATGCTGCCTGCACCGCAGTAGAGGTCGTACACGTTCTCTTCGCCGGTGAGGCCCGCCAGGTCACGTGTCAGGCGGTACATGGCGATGGTCTGCTCCGGATTGGTCTGGAAGAAGGTCTTCGGCCCGATCCGGAACTTCAAGGGTTTTCCACCAGGGCCATCGGGCAATTCCTCGATCAAGTGGTCACGCCCGTGGAACACGTGTATGTCCAGGTCGAAGATGGTGTCGTTCTTCTTGGGGTTCACCGTCCACAGCACGCTGGTGAGCTGCGGGAATGCCTGCACCAGTTCGCTCAGGATGCGTTCGCGCGCTTCCACATTTTCGTGGCCGACCGCGAGCAGCACCATGCACTCGCCCGTTGTGGTCGTTCGGATCAGCAGCGTGCGCAGGAAGCCCACATGTGCGCGCTGGTCATAGAAGCTGAGGCCGTGTACCCGTGCGTGAGCGCGGAAGAAGTTGCGAATGGCATCGCTCGGCGCAGGTTGTAGATGGCATTCGCTGATGTCCAGCACGCGATCGAAGCGCATGGGGATGTGGAAGCCCAGCGCGTTCTTGTCCTCGCCGCGTTGGTCGTTCTCCACTTCCTCCTTCGTGAACCACCGCGCGTTGCAGAACGAGAACTCCAGCTTGTTCCGGTAGTGCGTGAGGCTGGGCGAGGCCATGATCGGAGTGACCGTGGGCAACTCCAGGCCACCGAGCCGCTGCAGGTTGTCGATCACCTGCTGCTGCTTGTATTCGAGTTGCTTGGGGTAGGAGAGGTCCTGCCACTTGCATCCGCCGCAGGTGCCGAAGTGGGTACAGAAGGCGGGTATCCGGTCCGGCGAAGGCGAAACGATCCGCGTGGTGATCGCTTCGGCGTAGTTGCTCTTCTTCTTGGTCACCCGCACATCCACCACATCGCCCGGCACGGCACCGGTGATGAATACCACCATGCCCTCGTGCTTGGCGATGGCCTTGCCCTGCGCACCCGCACTTTCAATGGTGAGGTTCTGGTAGAAGAGCGGTTCCTTGTACTTGGTGCGGCGCATGGGGCGGACTGTTGTCTGTCGTCAGTTGTTCGTTGGTCAGGCTGAAATACCGGATCACGCACAACGAACAACGAAGAAGCGGCAAAGATGGCGAGGATGCCGTACCAACATATCTTTGGCTTGCCATGAAGATCATACTAGAGGTACCAGCGAACAAGGCGCAAATGATGTTGGATCTGCTCAGCAGCATATCCTTTGTCAAGGTGGCTCCCCTCAGTAAGGAGAAGGCGCGTCGCGTGGATGATCTGATCGAGGCCATGTCGGAGATCGGCGAGATCAAGCGGGGAGCGAAGAAGGGGAAACCCTTGAAGCAGCTGCTCGATGAGCTTTGAGGTCATTGCCCTACGCCCCTTTGAGCGGGATCTTAGGCGGCTTCTGAAGAAATACCCGTCGTTGAAGAAGGACGTGGCCGCTCTCGGCGCAGTGCTCGAGATGGACCCCTTTATCGGCAAAGCGCTTGGTAAGGATTGCTATAAGGTCCGGTTGTCGATCACATCAAAGGGCCGGGGCAAGAGCGGTGGTGGTCGCGTGATCACCCACGTACACGTCGCTGGTAACACGGTACATCTCCTCTCGATATACGATAAAGCCGAAAAGGAAACGCTATCGGATAAGGAGTTGGATCAATTGCTTAGTTGGGTGCCATAGGATCCCTGCGGGCGAAGCTCATCAAGGAAGGCGCGTGCAGACTTTAGCTTCTTCTTCCCGCTGATATCGTCCTTCATCTCCTGAATGGACTCCCGCAATCCTTCCATGAACTCCTTTTCCTTCTTCGTCCACTTGCGCTTTGGTGCGCTGGTAGGCTTCTCCACCTTCAGGAAGTCGAAGTGGGCGATGAGTTCCTCGAAGAACTTCCGCTGTTTGGGGTCGGTGAGCGTGATGAGGTAGCGCGCTGCCATGGTCCAGCAAAGGTAGGCAAGCGAGCCCCCTCCGGGCGAAGCCCGTACTTTTGCCGCCCTACGCTCGTCAACATGCAAGTCACGTCCCCCAGCCACAGCAAGACCCAACGCGCCATCGCCCTCGAAGACAAGTACGGCGCCCACAACTACCACCCCTTACCGGTGGTGCTGGACCGTGGCCAAGGCGTGTTCGTGTGGGACGTTGAAGGCAAGCGCTACTACGACTTCCTCAGCGCCTACAGCGCCGTGAACCAAGGCCACTGCCACCCGCGCCTGGTGAAGGCCATGCAAGAACAGGCTGCCGAGATCACCCTTACCTCCCGCGCCTTCTACAACAGCAAGCTGGGCAGCTACGCCGAATACGTGTGCAAGACCTTCGGCTATGAGAAGATGCTGCCCATGAACACCGGCGCCGAGGCCGTGGAGACCGCGATCAAGATGGCGCGGCGCTGGGGCTACGAGAAGAAGGGCATCGCAAAGGGTCAAGCGAAGATCATCGTGTGCGAAGGCAACTTCCACGGCCGTACCATCACCATCATCAGCGCCAGCACCGATCCCGATAGCAACACCAATTTCGGTCCTTACACGCCGGGCTTTGTCACCATACCCTACAACGACCTCGCTGCGCTGGAGAAGGAACTGGCGGATCCCAACGTGTGCGCCTTCCTCGTGGAGCCCATCCAGGGCGAAGCCGGTGTCTTCGTACCCGATGAGGGCTACATCGGCACGGCCATCAAGCTTTGCAAGGCGAAGAACGTGCTCTTCATGGCCGATGAGGTGCAGACAGGCATCGCACGCACCGGCAAGCTGCTGGCCAGCTGCCACAGCCACGGCTGCGATTGCACAGCCGGCAGCTGCAAGAATGGTGCATACCCCAACAAACCCGATGTGGTGATCCTCGGCAAAGCCGTGAGCGGCGGTATGTATCCTGTAAGCCTCGTGCTCGCCGACCATGACGTGATGGACGTTTTCAGCCCCGGCAGCCACGGCAGTACCTTTGGCGGAAACCCCATGGCCGCCCGCCTCGCCATGGAGGCCTTGGAGATCATCAAGGACGAAAAGCTGGCCGACAACGCCGAACGACTCGGGCGCATCTTCCGCGCCGAGATGCAAAAACTGGTGGACGAGTTCGCCTACGTGAAGCTCGTCCGCGGCAAAGGCCTGCTCAACGCGGTGATCATCGAGCCCCGCACAGCTGCAGACAGTTCACCCAAGACCGCCTGGGAACTGTGCCTGCTCCTGCGCGATAATGGCCTGCTCGCCAAACCCACACACGGCGACATCATCCGCTTCGCACCGCCCTTGGTCATCACCGAGGAGCAGCTGATGGAGTGCTGCCGGATCATTGCGTTGAGCGTTCGGCAGTTCGCTTAGGGTGGTTGGTGCACGCTATTGAACATCGGGAGGGCTTCAGGCCACCTACGTATCGCCTTGCCATGCTGTAAGGAAAGGGGAGCTATTGCTTGATGAACGCCCGTTCGTTCACGCCAGCGTCGGTCTTGACCTTCAAAACATAGACTCCCGGGGCCAGGTCCCCAACGTCTATCACGGTGGTACTTGAAGCATAGCTCCGTATGAACTGCCCTGCAGTGCCGAACAGATCGATGCTCAAGATGGACCGATCCGTATCGATGTAGAGCTCGTGCTGCGAAATGGGGTTGGGATACAGCATTGGTGTTCCCCCCGTTCCTGGTGTCAGGCCATTCACACTCACATCCGTTGCCAGCTTTAGGATGGTCCCTTCGTTGCCCACCACCCACCCGTTCAGGGCGTCAACGAAGAAGATGTCGTTAAAGGAGGGGTAGGCGCCATTCACTTGGAACTCCCAGGTGGCACCGGCGTCCACCGTCACGAGGATGCTGCCGTTCTGGGTGGCGATGTAGCCGTTCTGGTCGCTTACGAAATGGATAGCCGTTACCGCCGCGGTGGGACTCGGGGATGAGCTCGTTCCCGAATTCGAAAGGATAGGCTCCCAAGTGGTGCCGCCATCAAGCGTTTTCATCAGCCTATCGTACTGAACGCCTTGTCCGAAGTAACTGAACGCGATGTAACCGGTCTGTTCATCGGTGAAGAACACATCGTTCAATGGACCATAAGCGCCTTGGTCGTAGGACGTGATCCATGTGATACCTCCGTCAGCGCTTCGCAAGAGCTGGACCTCGCTGGCGTTGGCACCTCCCCAACCGCCGAGGAAGAGTGTTTCGGCACTGTGCGCCCACATGCATGTGGGGCTGATCGGCCCGCTCGGTCGTTCGGCCCACGTCGTGCCACCGTCCGTTGTCCTCAACAGCGTCGTTCGCCCACCTACGAAGCCTGTGTCTGGATGGAGGAAGAATATGGGATCAAGGGACGCGTCCAAGCTGTGTTGGATGGTCCAGCTGAGGCCCCCATCGGTCGTTCTGAGCAGGGAGGAGCTGGTGGATGCGAAGCCCTTGAGCGGATCAATGAAGTGGACCGACAGGATGTGATCCGGCGTGCCGGATGGGCGGGCGATCCAGTTCGACCCTCCATCGGTGGTGGTACGAATGGTGCCGTTGTTACCCACGGCACATCCATGAAGGCTATCCACGAAATAGATCGCCTGAAGGTGGTCCAAGGTATTCGATGCTTGCGGCACCCAGTTCTGGGCCGTTCCGATCAACTGAGCGCACACGATGAATGCGATGGACACGATGGTTCTCATGGTCGGATGGTTCTGGCAATGGACCCAGCTTAATGTCCTTGGGCAAAGAAGCTCATCAAAAATGTGACCCCATCGGCATTT
>JAEUTC010000081.1 GCA_016787985.1 Flavobacteriales bacterium
GATCCGCAGTACCACACCTGCACAGGGGCCCAAGAAAAAGGGCAGCCCCTAGAGGCTGCCCTGAACGAGCTGGCTTGAAGCCGCTCTCGGAATGAATCCGAAACCAAAACTAAAGCAACCCAACGTAACACAGAATCTGCGCGGGTTCAAAGTAACGATCGCGGCTTCGGGGCCGCAGGGTCGTCCCGCAACGGCTCACCGCCGTGCGGGACAGACCCGGCGGAGGTTTGCCTTGGGGGGTGATCGCGGAGGACACCCTGCGTAGGTTCAAAAGCTGGCGATAACAAAGGACACCCTGCCAAGGTTTAAATGTTGCCAAAGGTCCGGATCACAGATCCGAACCAGCGGATGCGGTCATTCTCGCGGGAGCGGGGGGATGTGTTGCGAGAGTATTCGCACAATGGGAAACTTACCACAATTACTAGCTAGAGCCTGCGCAGGTTCAGAGTCACTGCCCTGAACGAGCTGGCTTGAAGCCGCTCTCGGAATGAATCCGAAACCAAAACTAAAGCAACCCAACGTAACACAGAATCTGCGCAGGTTTAAGGCTATCTACTTGGTAGCATGCCCTCAACGATTCTGCTGTGGGATGGTGAAAGCCTGGAGTATTCAATGGGTATCGACATCCCCTCACAAGGATTGGGTTTGCAAGTACTCGCGCAAAAGCGGCAAATACTTCTACCGGCGTAACTAGAGTCATCTACCGTATACGTGTAGCGCAGATTATAGCCAGAACTTCTAAGCTGGTAGACTTCAGTTATTACTGCCCTAGTCGTGGCTTTGTTAGCGTCAATGTCATTCGCTACACGGTGATCTCTACCAAGAAGATGTACGCACACACCAAGCAGGATCCCTACGATTCCTAAAGGCGCAAACCTGAGCAACTTAGGAATCACTGGTTGTCGCCTTTTGCACTGGTTTAAACCTCCGTAGGTCTCCCGAGGAACGAGGGGACCCTGCCTCCGGCAGACAGGCCTGCGGCCTCGGAGCCGCGATCCACAGCCTGCATCGCCACTTTTCATTCAACGCTTTACGAATGTACGCATGCCCGAGGACATCACTTACTGGTAGCGATCACGTCAAGAGGGCCGAATCGGGGATACCGCGCTAGAACCGATCAGCGCACCACCAGGACAACCATGACCCCCATCCCCACGAAGTACAGAACGCTCAGCATGATGCTTAACGGGGTGCCCTTGGAGGCCAGTACCCGCGTGTTCACCGGAAGCCGATCGAACAGCCAAGCCAGCAGCACGCCCGGCAAGCGAAGCAACGGGAACAGGACCCGTTTGATGAACCCGTGAAAGAGCCCTTCCACGAAGATCTCAACCAGGATCTCTCCGATCACCTCCCCCAGCGCCAACTACTCGCTCTTGGCGAAGTGGGCCATCACCTCCGGTGTAACGCCCGTGGTGCTGAACCCGCCGTCGTGGAAGAGGTTCTGCATGGTGACGTACTTGGTGAGGTCGCTGAACAGGGAGAGGCAATACTGGGCGCAGGCCTCCGCGGGTGCGTTGCCGAGGGGGCTCATCTCCTGAGCGAAGCCGAAGAAGCCGTCGAAGCCCTTGATGCCGGCACCGGCCGTGGTCATGGTGGGGCTCTGGCTCACCGTGTTCACCCGGACTTTCTTCTGTTTGCCGAGGCGGTAGCCCCAGCCGCGAGCGATGGATTCCAGCAGGGCTTTGGCATCGGCCATGTCGCCGTAATCGGGGAACACGCGTTGGGCGGCGATGTAGCTGAGGGCCACCACGCTGCTGCCTTCGGCCAAGGAATCGAGCTTGTGGGCGGCTTGCAGCATGCGGTGGAAGCTCATGGCGCTCACGTCCAAGGTCTGCTTGTACCACTCGTAGTTGAGGTCGTCGTACTTGCGGCCCTTGCGCACGTTGGGGCTCATGCCGATGCTGTGCAGCACGAAGTCGAGTTTGCCACCCAAGGCTTTCTCGGCCTCGCTGAAGAGCTTTTCGAGGTCCGCGTCGTTGGTGGCATCGGCGGGGATCACGGTGGCGCCGGTGCTTTCGGCCAGCTTGTTGATCTCGCCCATGCGCATGGCCACCGGGGCATTGGTCAGGACGAAGCTAGCCCCCTCAGCATGAGCGAGTTCTGCCACTTTCCAAGCGATACTCTGTTCGTTGAGGGCACCGGTGATGATGCCGCGCTTTCCTTTCAGTAGTCCGTAGGCCATGGTGTGCGTTTCTGGGCGGTGAAGATAGCCGGTGCCGTGGAAGCGCGGTCAGGATCCCACGCATGGGCCATTCCGACGTGGACGGGGATCCATCACCCTCCTATCTTGCGACGTTCAAAAATCCGCTCCTCGTATGATGATACGTTCACTCTTGGCCGGTGTGGCCTTCACGCTGGTCGGCAGCGCTTTCTCCCAGTGCGTCACCACCTTCCCCTCCAACGAGGCGTTCACAGGCTTCACCGTGGGTACGCCGGGCACCTTGGTGAACAACTGGTCCAACCTGACCGGTGATAACCTGGATTGGTGGGTGGATGCCAATGGTACCCCTACGGCGAACACGGGCCCTGTCGGCGACCACACCACGTTGAACACGGTGGGTAAGTACATGTACGTATCGGCCACGGGTACCGGCAATACGCCTGCACGCACCGCGATCCTGGAATCGCCATGTTACAACCTCACGACGCTCACGGCGCCGTACCTCACCTTTTGGTACCACATGGACGGCACCCAGCAGGGCACGCTGGCCGTGGACTTGAACGTGAACGGTGCCATCGTGAGCAATGCCTGGACGATCAGCGGCAACCAAGGCCATCGCTGGAAGCAGGGCTGGATCAACCTGTCGCCATACATCGGCCAGGCCAACCTGCGCATCCGGTTCCGTGCGGTGACTGGAACGGGTGCCTTGAGCGATATCGGATTGGATGATGTGTTCGTGGGCAACTTGACCGCCGTGTTGGGGTGCAACGAACCCACCGCCTCCAACTACAGCGCTTCGGTGAACATCAACAATGGTTCGTGCAACTACAGCTGCCCCGCAGGCCAGCAGCGGGTGCGCGTGGAGATCATCCACGACAGCTACCCGACCGAGACCTCGTGGATCCTGCGGAACGGCTCAAACGGCACCACCATCGCCAGCGGCAACAACACCACGAACCGCAACGGTACCACGGTGTGCGTACCGGAGAACACGTGCCTGGTGTTCCGAATCAACGATTCTTACGGTGATGGGCTGTGCTGCGGATTCGGGAACGGCGAATACCGGGTCTACCTGAACGACAACCTGATCCGCCAAGGTGGAAGCTTCACCAGCTTCGAGGAGACGGATTTCAACTGTGCACCGGGCTTCAGCTGTCAGTCGGCCATTCCGCTGAGCTTGGCTCCGGTGGGCAGCACCTATCCGGTCACGTTGGCCACCTTCACCACCACGGCGGTGGAGCAGTGGTACGACTTCACCCCGCCACAGACCGGGGCCTATACCATCACCACGTGCAACACGAACACCTGCGACACGCGCCTCTGGCTATATGACATGGCCTGCGGCAACCTCGTGCTGAGCGATGGCATCGAAGGCGCCACCTTCGGTGATGATAACGACGGCGGCTGCGGGGTGCAAGCTCAGGTGAACGCGAACATGCCTGGCGGCGTGTTGCACCATTTACGCGTGGGCGATAATGCCGGCGCCTGCAACGGAGCGGTCACCGTAAGCATCATCTACAATGGACCAGTGGTGGGCTGCATGAACAGCCAATCGTGCAACTACAACCCCTTGGCCACCATCGCCTGCACGGACTGCTGCATCGCGTTCGGCGATCCTGAGTGCCCTGATGGACCGGACTTGACCATGAGTTCTTCCGCCCTGCAGACCAGCATGACCATGAGCACGGTGAACATCACCGATGTCTGTGCTCCGGTAGAAGGTTGCACGGGCGGATTGGGGCAGCGGTACGTGATCCGCTTCACCACGCGCATCGAGAACATCGGCACCACGGATTACTACATCGGCAGCCCCAGTTCACAGCCCCAGATGTTCAGCACGGCCAACTGCCATGGACACGCGCACTACCAGGGCTATGCGGACTACATCCTCTTCGACCAAGCGGGCAACGCCATCCCCGTCGGATTCAAGAACGGGTTCTGCGTCATCGACGTGGGCTGCTATCCTGGGAACACCGGCCAGTACGGCTGTAGCAACATGGGTATCAGCAAAGGTTGCTACGACATCTACGGGTCGGGCACCACGTGCAACTGGATCGATGTGACGAACGTGCCCGCCGGTACCTACACCCTGGTCTTGCGCACCAACTGGCAGCGCTCGCCCGATGCGTTGGGACGCCACGAGCGCGACTACACCAACAACTTCGCACAGGTCTGCATCAACCTAACCCGGAATGCGCAGAACGTGCCTTCATTCACCATCGTCAGCAATTGCGCACCCTACGCGGATTGCCTGGGACAAGCTTATGGTGACGCCCGTTTCGACTGCACCGGCGTGTGCGATGGCCCGGTGAAGCGCGGCGACCTCACCAGCGACTTCGTGCAGAACGCATCGGATGCCGTCACCTACGTCTCGTCCATCCTCGGCAACGACATCTCCCCCACCTCGTGCAACGACTTGAACGCCGATGGGGCCATCACCGTGAGCGACGCCGCATTGATGGTGAACTGCTACACCCAGCGCGACATCCACAACGCCACCACCATCATCGACTACCATCCATGGTGTGAATTCCCGCGTGGTTACCTCAGCACACCCGACACCGTGGAATTGAGCCTCGCGAACCTGGATCCGGTGAACCAGACGGTGGATGTGTACATCCGCAACCCTTCGAACAAGGTGCTGGGCTACGAGTTCACGTTGGGTGGGCTCACGATCCAATCGGTCACCAACCTGGCCCCGAACTTGGTGGGCGACATTTCGATGAACGCTTCCCTGGGCGGCACCAAGGTGATCGGTCTTTCCTACACGGATAGCTCTTTGGTGCGGAACATAACGGCGGTGCCCTTGTGCCGCATCAACTACCTAAGCCTGACCGGTGGCATGGTCTGCATCGCCTCCATCACCGACATCGTGAACCAGGATGCCAACGACGTGGTCACCGAGATCACCGGTGGTTGCCTGGCCGTGCCCAATACGGTTGCCGTGGCACCGAAGGTCTGGCTGGATGGTCCATACGACCCAGTGGCCGGCCTGATGCGCGACGATCTGCGCGCAGCTTCGCGGATCCCCACCACGGAGCCCTACACGGCACTAGGGTTCACCCAGGTGGCGGGTGGCGGAGAGACCGTTAATCCGAGCGTGCTCGCCATCACCGGTAGTAACGCCATCGTGGATTGGGTGTTCCTTGAATTGCGCCTGTCCACGGCACCCTACACGGTCGTGGCCACCCGCGCTGCGCTCCTCCAACGCGATGGTGACATCGTGGCCACGGACGGTACCAGCGCAGTGACCTTCCAAGCCGCGCCGGGCAACTATCGCCTGGCCGTTCGGCACCGCAACCACTTGGGCATCATGTCAGGCACCAACCTGGCCTTGAGTTCAACGGCCATCACCGTGGATATGCGCGCTTCGGCCACCGTATGCTATGGCACCAATGCCCGCAAAGACCTGGGCAGCGGAGCTTGGGGGCTTTGGGCGGGCAACAGCAACATGGATGGCAGCCTGCTCTACACCGGCTCCGGCAACGACCGAGACCCCATTCTGGTGGTCATCGGCGGTGTGGTACCCACCAACGTGGTGACCGGCTACTACCTCGAAGACGTGAACCTCTCCGGTGAGGTGAAATACACCGGTTCGGACAACGACCGCGACCTCATCCTGCAGAACATCGGTGGTGTCATCGCCACCAACTCCCAGATCCAGCAATTGCCCTGACCAGGCGCCTGAACCAGCATTCCCAGAACCACCACCATGTCACGGAATTTCCTCGTCGGCTGCGCAGCCCTTGCAGCCCTTGTCCTCATTGAAACGAACGGCACCGCACAAGTCGAACAAGGCGGCATGCCCATCAGCCTACAACGATCACTGGGTGCACCCCAAGGCGTGCGACTCCCGAACGTGGATGTAGCCGCCCTGGCCGCCCAAGACCAGGTGAACGACCAGGACAAGAGCATTCCTTGGCGTTTCGGCAAGAACCATGCGGTGAGCCTGGACTTGGACAACTCGGGCACCTGGTCGGTACTGGATGATGGCACGCGGGTATGGCGCTTGGGCCTCGAGTGCCCCAACGCCCTCAGCGTGAACTTCGAGTTCCACGACTTCCGTCCGGCTCCAGGAGGAAAGATCTTCGTGCTGGACCAATGGGGCGGACATATCGGTGCGTTCACCGCGGCGAACGACCCCACGGGTACGCACATGTTGGGTGTGCAGGCCGTGAAAGGCTCCATGATCGTGGTGGAGTACAGCATACCGGCCAACGGTCCTCGAGGTGATCTGCGCATCGGACAGGTGACCCATGGCTACCGGGATGTGCACCGTTATGCGCGTGCCCTGAACGATTCGGGTACGTGCAACAACAACGTGATCTGTCCAGAAGCCGACCAGTGGCGTGATCAGATCCGCTCCGTGGCCATGATCACGGTGAACGGCAGCGGCATTTGTACGGGTACCTTGATCAACAATTGTGCGCAGAACGGCACACCGTATTTCCTCACGGCCAACCACTGCCTGCCCGGCAACTTGAACGTGAGCACATGGGTGTTCCGCTTCAACTGGAACAGCCCCACATGCACCCCGACCACCAACGGTCCCACGAACCAAACGGTGAGCGGTGCCTCGCTGTTGGCCAATAGTGCAGCTACGGACGTGGCCTTGTTGCAGCTGAACAGCACGCCTCCCTCCTCCTACAACGTGTATTACAGCGGCTGGGACCGCAGCGGTGTCACGCCTACCGCGCAGACCTGCATCCACCACCCTGCCGGGGACATCAAGAAGATCAGCTTCGATACCAATGCACCGGGACAGGCCACCTACGGGGGCGCATCGTGCTGGCGCATCTTCAACTGGGAGGATGGCACCACCGAACCAGGGAGCAGCGGCAGTGGCCTTTGGGACCAGAACAAACGTTTGATCGGGCAGCTCTATGGTGGTGATGCCTCGTGCAGCAACAATGTGAACGACTACTATGGCCGCCTGGACTTGAGCTTCCCCTTGCTGCAGACCTGGTTGGGCAATTGTGGCAACACCTTGAACGGATACGACCCGAACGCGCCTACAGTGAGCCTCGATGCACAAGCCATCAGCATCACGGGTGCGAGTGGCAACCTCTGCTCCAGCAGTGTCTCTCCAACGGTCACCGTGCGCAACGGTGGCACCAGTACGCTCACCTCCTTCACGGTGAACTGGTCCATTCCGGGCGGGCCATCAGGAAGCACGCCTTGGACGGGATCGCTCACGAGCGGCAACAGCACCACGGTGTCCTTGGGTTCCATCACCCTCCCTGCTGGCATCCTCACTATGAGCGCCACGGTGGCTTCCCCGAACGGTGGCACCGATCTCGTACCCGGCAACAATACCGCCACGAGCAACTTCGTATATGGTCCCAATCAGGTCACCTTCAACCTGACCTTGGACCGTTATGGCAGCGAAACGAGCTGGTTGATCCGCAGTGGAGCCACCACGGTAGCCAGCGGCGGCCCATACACCAATGCTGCAGCGAACGGTGCCTACCCACAAGCACCGATCACCATTTGCCTGCCCAACGGCTGTTATGAGCTGGTCGTGAACGACTCTTACGGCGATGGACTTTGCTGCGCTTATGGCAATGGCGCCTTCACGTTGACCGGTGCCAGTGGAACCTTGGCCACCGGAGGCACCTTCACCACCAGCAGCGTGAACGCGTTCTGCGTGGAGACGAGCGCATCATCGTTGGTGAACGCGCGCGTGTACCTTGATGGTCCCTACGGTGCCGGACCGCAGATGAGCGATGGCCTGCGCACCACGAGCCAGATCCCGTTGACCGAACCCTATACGGCCCTCGGCTTCGCGAACGTGGGCGGTGGCAGCGAGACCACTACGACCGGCGTGCTTGCCACCACCGGCAACAACGCCATCGTGGATTGGGTGTTCCTGGAACTCCGTGGTGCTGCGCCGACCTACACGGTGTTGGCCACACGCTGTGCCTTGC
>JAEUTC010000111.1 GCA_016787985.1 Flavobacteriales bacterium
TCGGCTTCGAGGTGGATCGCAAGAACATCAAGCTGAAAGGTGATGCCATCAAGTCCCTCGGCAAATACGAGGCTGAAGTGGTGTTCCACCGCGATGTGATCAAGACCATCCCCTTCGAGGTGGTGGAGGAGTGATCGCGCAACAAGTGAACTAGAGGAAGGGTCTGCCATTCGGCGGACCCTTTTTCGTTGCTGTCGTTCTGGAATCCGACCTTCGCTCGGCATGCACACAATCAGCCACATCACCCTCTTCCCCCTCAGCATCCCGCTGAAAGCACCGTTCGTTACCTCGCTAGGTGCACTGGAAGCGGTGGAAAGCGTGGTCGTGGGCATCGCCACCAAGGATGGCTTGGTCGGCTGGGGCGAATGCAACCCGTTCTGGTCCATCAACGGCGAAACGCAGGAGACGTGTTTGGCCGTCGGGAAACACATCGCCCGCGCATTGATCGGGCATGATGCCACTGACATCGAAGGCCTCCATGCGCGCATGGACCGCTTGATATTCGCCAACAACAGCATCAAGAGCGCCTTCGACATCGCCTGCCATGATATCGCAGCGCAAGCCGCTGGACTGCCCCTGTTCCGCTATCTCGGTGGAACAACGAGCCGAACCTTGATCACCGACTACACCGTGAGCCTCGGTACCAAGGAGAAGATGGCCGCCGATGCCATGACCATCGTGCAGAACGGGTTCCAAGTGATCAAGGTGAAGCTCGGCGGTGGCCCGCAGGAAGACATTGAACGCATCCTCGCCATTCGTGAAGCGATCGGATCAGAAGTGCCGTTGCGCATCGACGCCAACCAAGGCTGGTCACCCGAGCAGGCGATCCTGGTTCTGAATGCGCTAGGCGATGCGAACATCCAACATTGTGAAGAACCCATTCCATGCTGGCAGTTCATGGAGTTGCGCCGCGTGAAGGAGGCTTCACCGATCCCGATCATGGCAGACGAGAGCTGCTGCGACCACCACGATGCCGAACGCTTGATCGCGCTTGGCGCCTGCCAGCGGTTCAACATCAAACTCGGCAAGAGCGGCGGTCTCCACAAGGCGAAGAAGATCATCGCATTGGCCGAAGCAGCAGGCCTGGAGGTGCAGGTCGGTGGCTTCCTGGAATCGCGTCTGGCATGGACGGCTGCAGCCCACCTGGCGCTCACCAGTGATGTCGTTCGCCATTGCGATATGGACACACCGCTGATGTTCACCGCCGACCCGGTCGTGGGTGGTCTTGTCTACGGTGCGGGCGGTACGATCACCGTTCCCACTATGAGCGGCCTGGGCGCTTCGATCGACCACAGGTTCCTGCGCGACGCCATCGAAGTGCGCTGATCCTACATCAGGATATGGTTCACCGGTTGCAGGGGTTTCGGGACATCCGATTCACCGAGCATCTCGCGCAGGTCGATCTCGATACTGCGTGTCATGGCCGTGATCGGCACATCGTTCGCGCTGCCCTCGAAGGGGTTCTCGGTGCTCTCGCCGATCCGTTCCATCATCATGAACACCCACGCCACCAAGGCCGTGAACGGTATGGTAAGCCACACGAAACCCTCACCCAGCTTGGCGAACTCGCCCAGCATGCCGAACGGCACCAGCGTGTTGAACAAGCGCACGAACATCAGGTTCAACGTGGCGTATTGCCGCGGATAGGGGAAGTTCTTGATCTGTTCGCACTTCCCTTGCTGGCCGTAGAGATCCACCAACATGTTCTGCATCTCCACGTGCCTTAGCTCATGGAGCAAGCCTTGTGCATGCAGCTCCCGAAGGTCCTTGGATTGTTGCGCGATCAATTGGGTGGCCACGTTGCTTTTCCCGGTCACCAGCGCTTTTTCCTCCGCACTGATCAGGCCGCTGAGGGCATCGGCTAGCTGGTTGCCATCCTGTTCATCCACCGGATAGGCTTTCCTGAATTCGCGGTTGTACACCTTGATCATGTGCTCCCAGGCTCGGGGCGCCCGCAGCTGGTAGCGCAACGCGTGGAGCCAGGCGATGTGGCGGTGTACGAGCCTGGTACGGATGCGTTGCAACTCCCCCGGGTCGAAGTCCTTGCCCGCAGGAGGCGTCACGAAATCGATGGCCATGATCGTCCATGATCGGCTGCTGTTGACGATGGCGCCATAGATCTGCCGCGCCTCCCACAACCGGTTGTAGGTGGCGTTGTTCTTGAAGCCCACGATGAAGGCCACAGCCGTGCCGATCATGGCGATGGGTACCCACGGAATGGTGAGCCACTTCCAATCGAGCAGCTGGTAGAGCAAGGTGGGGACGCTCCCGAGAACGAGGTAGAAGAGGATGTCGCGTCGGGTCCAATACAGGACTTCGCGCAGTTTGAAGCGGCGTCCGGCGTGCATGGGTCAGCTGTTCAGGCGTGTTTCTTCCAAGTCAAGGTTGCTTTCCATCTTTCGGATCACTTCCAGGTCGAAGGTGTGTTCCTTGCGTGCACTTTCCAAGGCGCTCCGTTGCAGGCTGATCAAGAGGCGTGCGTAGGCCCGGTTCGTGTCATCACGCTGTTCGGTGTGTTCGGTGCCGTGCAGGCTCTCGATGGATCGGAGGTAGTTCTGCTCCAGGTGCAGGAAGTGCTGCTGGGTGCGTTCGATCTGTGGGGTCTTCTCAGGAATGGTCTCCAGGTGATCGATCACCGCACGCACCATGCGGCCGCGCAACAGGAGTTCCTGTTCTTCCTCCGGCTTGCGCGGATCCACCTCCTGCACCTTCAGCTTCCGCACTACCCACGGCAAGGTGAGGCCTTGGCCTACCAAGGTGACCAGGATCACCACGAAGGTGATGACGAGGATGGTGGGCCGATGGGGGAACGGATCGCCGTTGGGCAGTTCGTTCGGGATGGAGAGCGCCGAAGCCAGGGACACCACACCGCGCATGCCCGCCCAACTCAATACCGTGGGTAGCCGCCATCCGGGGCTCGGCTGGCTGCGGCGGATGCTCGGGAAAAGTAGCCGCGGCACGTGCGCGGCGGGATACATCCACACGAAACGGATCGCGATGACCAGCGCGCTCACCACCAGTCCGTAAAGGATGGCTTCGCTCAGCGCATGAGGGTCCATATCGCCGACGATATCCGGTAGTTCCAGGCCGATCAGGATGAAGACCAGTCCGTTCAACATGAAGATCAAGGTGGACCACACGTTGTAGGCCTGCACGCGCGACCGATGGTCCAGGAAGGCATGTGAGCGGTAGCTCAGGAAAAGCCCCCCGCTCACCACCGCTAGCACGCCGGAGGCATGGAACTCCTCCGCGATGATGTACATGAGATAAGGTGACATCAACGTCATGGCCGTGTCGATGCTCGCCGTGGTGGGCAGGGTGCGGTGGAGGAGATAGATCACGCTACCAAGGGCCAGACCCGCTGCGATGCCTCCCAGGGATACGATGAAGAACTGTTGCACGGCCAGGTGCGGGGTGAAATGCCCGGTCATCACCGCTGCCAGGGCGAAGCGGAAGACGATCAAACTGCTGGCATCGTTCACCAGGCTTTCTCCCTCAAGGATGGTGGTGGCCCTTTTCGGGATGTGTACGCCCTTGAGCACCGAAGTGGCCGCTACCGCGTCAGGAGGGCTGATGATGCCGCCAAGCAGAAAGCCCAACCCCAACGTGAAGCCGGGAATGAGCCATGTGGTGAAGTAGCCCACCACCAAGGAGGTGAAGAAGACCAGCCCGAAGGCGAGCATGCTGATACTGCGTCGCCATTTCCAGAATTCGCGCCAGGAGGTGAACCAGGCGGCCTCATAGAGCAGGGGAGGGAGGAAGATGAGGAAGATGAGTTCCGGATCGACCCGCACGTGAGGGATACCCGGTATGAAGGCGATCCCGAGGCCGCCCAAGACCAAGAGGATGGGATAGGCGATCCGCAGCTTAGGGCTCAGCAAGGTGAACAACGAGACCGCGAAGAGCAGGCCGATGACGAGAAGCAGGTCGTGGTGCATGCAGCGTAGGCCGGTGACCGGAGCGGGGATGAAGATGCAACCAGTTTCCGTGATGAACACCACGCGGTGCGAAGAGCGCTGGTCAAGCACACCGCGATCGATTACCTTCGCACCGCAATGCGTCGCTTCTTCGCCGCCTCGGTGATCGTAGTGCTGGGTCTTGTTCACCTAGCGCCTTTGGCGGTGCTGATCCAATTCCATGTGGACCGTGCGTACATCGAGCGCGAGCTTTGTGTGCAGCGCGAGGTGATGGCCGAGATGCGGACCTGCCATGGCGAATGCCAGCTGAGCAAGCGCTTCCGAGCCTTGGAGCAACAGGCGAACGACGAGTTCCCCATGGAGCGCCTCGAGACCCGTTTCGATCCCCGAACACCGCTACCTGAGAACGTGCAAGTCGTGGCGCCTCGCGCAGAACGCATGCACCATCCGGTGCTGGTAGAGTTCCCGATCGACCAAGAGGTGAATACCGCGGAGCCGGTGCCCTGGTGCTGACGAGATAGCCTGCCTCCCTATCCGCCGTACGGTGGACCGGACGCGGGCATCGGTCGCATCCACCATTCAACCGTAATGACCAGATTCCTGGCTGCATGGCTTTGGCTGTGCGTGCCCCTAGCCGCATCGGCCTGTGACGTATGCGGCATCTTCCTCGGTGTGCAGCCGAACGAGCGGCGCAACACCATAGGCCTGTTCTACCGGAGCAGGTTCATGGAGGGCTCCACCCAGATCCCGGAGACCTCTTACCTGATCCCTAAGCACGGGTCCCATGTACCCGTGGGCGTGGCCACGCGCACGGTGCCCATGGTGGAGACCGTGAACGTGGCTGAGCTTCGGGCGGACCTCCGCCTGAGCGATCGGGTGTTCCTGCTGGCCAGTTTGCCCCTCACGAACACGTATCGCAGCGTGAACAACTACCAAGTGCTGGACGCTTATGGCATGGGCGATGCCTTTGCCATGGTCCGGTACCAAGTTGTGAACACCCGGTGCGACGAACGCGAACCACTTTTCATCCACCGGTTCCTTCTTGGTGCCGGGGTGAAGCTTCCGCTCGGACGCAACGACCTGCGGATCGATGACGAATTGGTGAGCCCCGATGTACAATTGGGCACGGGTTCCTGGGATGGCCTCGCTTCCTTGGAATACTCGGTGCGCCACGGCCGCACGGCCGGTGGCATCAGTGTTCTAGGGCGCTTCAACAGTGCCAATTCCAACGACTACCAACTTGGTCATGGTGTCAGCACCACGGCCGAGGTCTTTCACCGGATCGGTAACGACACCTTGAGTTTCGCTCCCGCCATCGGTGGTTACGCCGAATGGATGGACCATGACCGGGTGAGCGGCATATCCGATTATGGCACCGGCGGCACCACCGTGTTCAGCCATACAGGGCTGCGCGCCTGGTGGAACCGCTTCTCCTTCTCCGCATACTACCAGCATGCCCTGCTGAACAACGAGGGCGAACACATCACACCGACCCGGCATCGTATCGTGGTCGGCCTCACGTACAACATCAACAACTGAAGACTTTCAACATGAACAGCAAGAACCTCGCGATCATCGCGACCATGGCTTTGGCCATCACCGCCTGTAAAAAGGATGAGGAGGCCCCGAGCCCTTCGAATTCCACACCAACGCCGACTACCGGCACGGTCAATATGGGCTTCAACCTTTTCGTGGGCAACGACGCTCTGGATCTGAACACCCTTTACCAGGATGGAGCTGGACATGCCATCCGTTTCACCAAGGTGAAATTCTACGTGTCCAACGTACAC
>JAEUTC010000231.1 GCA_016787985.1 Flavobacteriales bacterium
GCGGCCTTCGTCACACAAGGCGATGCGGACCAGCTGGAACGCGCCGTGTTCACCCGCTTCGTGCAGCAGCTGGATGTGGAGCCCTTCCGCAACGCCCGCGTGGTGGTGAAGGGCTGCAGCAAATTGCCGGTCCCGCTCAACGCCTACGTGGAGCTGAGCGCAAAACTGCTGCCCGTGGTGAAGAGCTTGATGTTCGGGGAGCCGTGCAGTACCGTGCCGTTGTACAAGGCACCGAAAGGCTAGTACTACCTTCGGCGGGATGTGCAGGTCGCTCCTACTTCTCGCCCTCTTCCTCCCGTTCGCCCTCACCGCCCAGGAAAAGCCTGAGCAGCGCAGCGAGCACGGCTGGTACCTCTCGCCCCATGGCACCATCCGGATCCTGGTGCTCTTCGTGGAGATCGACTACGATGTGAAACCGGAGAAGGATCCGCAGCCGAATGGCGCTGACCATTGGCCCAAGGGGCAACTACCCAAGTGGAAAGACCGCGTATTCGACCCCTTCACTCTTCCCGTGCAGCAGGCCGATGTGTCCCGTTACTACCAGGACATCTCGCTCGGTCGGTACACGGTGCTCGGCGACTACATCGACACCATCATCACGCTGAAAGAAAGCGAGTACCCGAGCGTGCATCAGGCGCACTCCATTGGCATGCCTGCCGTGAAGGAGGCCAACAAGCGGGGAAGCCTGCGCACGCGCCACGGACTTGGCATCGACGACTTCGACCTCTGGAAGACGCACGGCAAGGCAGGCCTACCGAAAGCGACCGGCCCCGATGATCCGCACAGTTATGATCATGTGATGGTGATCATCCGCAACAGTGGTTTGCGGCACGGCACAGGAAGCACCGATAGCGGTTCACCGGGCGAGCTCTATGGCTTCAAGAGCGATACACAATCGCGCTTCGGCGCCGCGAACGACCTTCCGTTCGAGATCCTCAAGCACGAGTTCAACCATCTGCTGCTCGGCGGCAACAACTTCCACAGCGGTGGTGGCAACGCCGCGCAATTCGAAAGCACCTTCCTGCCACTGCAAGGCGGCTGGAGCATGATGGGCGCGAGCGGCAGCAGCTTGCTCACCTGTAGCGCTTGGGACCGTGACCGGCTTGGCTGGAAGCCTGATGGTGCCGTACACCGCATCCGAGCGCGTTCTCTCCAAGGTGCGGAGATCAACGCCGACCTGGATCCCCTCGCAGGCGATACCGGTGTGTTCATCCTTCGCGACTTCGTGACCAGCGGTGATGCCCTCCGTATCCGCATGCCCTTCATCCCCGAAGACCGCGCACAACAATGGCTTTGGATCGAGAACCACCAGGGATCGAAGCGCAACGGCAGCCCCACGGACCGCTTCCACTGGGAGGGCGTCAACACCTGTGTCACCGGCATGGAGCCCGGCTTGTTCATGACCATGCAGGTAGGCCGCGAAGAGCGGGTGGGTGCCAGCATCTACGGCGGTCCGGCGGACTATTTGCGACCGGTCCTCGCCAACGGCAACTTCGATCTGTACCTGCGCGGCGACACGTTGCGCAACAGCTGTCCGTTCGGCACGAATGCGGTGTACTTCGTGCGCGACCCCAAAGCGGCGAACCCGCTCACCGGTTTTCAAGAGCAAGAGTTGCCCGTGTATGACCGCGATGGTGACGGCCTCATCAAGCGCAGCGAGCATTGGGTGCCGGGTGTGCGCAGCGAACCAGGCGAAAAGGACCAAGACCTCATCCTCTTCGGCCGACCGGACCATGCCTTCCGCATGAACGGGGTGCGCAGCATCGGCATGTGCACGAACCCTTCCACCGCGAACATGCTCACGCTCTTCAGCAACGGCACCCGCGACCAATACGACCGCAAGGCCCCCAATGTGCGCACCATCCACCTGAACGGCATCCGTGTGGATCTGCTCGAGATGCGCACCAACGGTGATGCGGTGGTGCATGTGAGCATCAACGATACCCGGATGGAGACCGATCAACGCTGGTGCGCGGACAGCATCGCGCTTCCTCCGCTCCGCGGCAAGGACGGGCATTCGCTTACCATCGCAAGCGGTGCCAAGCTCACGCTGGATCGGTCGCGCACACCTACACGCATGAATGCTCCTGATCTATCCAAGGGCGGCCCGTGGTTCAGCGATCCTACACGGATTTCAGTGGCTTCTGGCGCCTCCATCCTCGTGGAGGATCGAGCCATGCTGGCACTGAAGGAGAACAGCACGTTGCATCTGCTGCCAGGAAGTCGACTGCACCTTTCCCGCAAGGCCCGCCTGGTGATCGAAAATGGCTCGCGCATCATCGTGCACGGCGATGCGGCTTTGGAAGGACGCGCCAAGCATTACCGCAAAGCGCGAAAGAGCGGCCGCATCAGCTCCGCTCAATAAGCGCGCACGTTCTTGCCTTCGCGGTAGTTGATGAAGGCGCGGTTCACCACGCGGTTGCCGCCTGGCGTGGGGTAGTCGCCGGTGAAGTACCAATCGCCGGTGTGGTCCGGGCAAGCGGCATGCAGACCTTCCATGCTCTGGAAGACGAGCTTCACCTCCATCGATAGGTCTTCCGGGGTCAGCATCTCAGCGATCTTGTCACTCACCTGTTGTGGGGTGAAGGGTTTGTAGATGTCCTTCACCACGTTCTCCTGCTCGGCCAAGGGTCGGCCCACCATCGCGAGGGCGCGGTCGTACACATCGTCGATGATGTTCTCCTGTTTGGTCTCCTTGAGCAAGGCGATCGCGGCGCGGAATGCGGCGAGGTCGCCCATCTTCGCCATGTCGATGCCGTAACAATCGGGATAGCGGATCTGCGGCGCACTGCTCACTACCACGATGCGCTTGGGCTCCAACCGGGCCAGCATCTTCAGGATGCTCTGCTTCAAGGTGGTGCCGCGCACGATGCTGTCATCGATCACCACGAGGTTGTCCACATTCGGGCGAACGGTACCGTAGGTGATGTCATAGACGTGCGCCACCAGATCATCGCGTGCATCGTCGGCGGTGATGAAGGTGCGGAGCTTTGCATCCTTGATCGCCACTTTCTCCAAGCGTGGGCGCAAGGCCAGGATGGCCCGCAGTTCCGCAGGGTCCGGGTTAGCGCCGAGTTCCAGGATCCGACGCTCCTTCACCCGGTCCAACTCATCCTCCATCTCCTTCAGCATGCCGTAACAGGCCACCTCGGCAGTGTTGGGGATGAAGCTGAAGACGGTGTTCTCCAGGTCGTGGTCCACGGCCTCGAGGATGGCAGGGCACACCGAACGACCCAAGGCGATCCGCTCGCGGTAAACGTCGCGATCGCTTCCCCGACTGAAGTAGATGCGCTCGAAGCTGCAGGCCCGCTTCTCCAGCGGCTCCCGCACCTTCTGCTCGCTGTAGGTACCGTCCTTGCGGATGATGAGCGCGTGCCCCGGTGTGAGCTCATTCACCACTTCGGTACGCAGACCGAAGGCCGTCTGTATGGCGGGGCGTTCACTGGCCACCACCACCACTTCCTCGTCGGCGTACCAGAACGCTGGTCGTATCCCCGCCGGGTCGCGGAGCACGAAGGCATCACCGTGGCCCACCATACCAGCGAGGGCATAGCCCCCATCGAAATCCAAGGCACTGTTGATGAGGATCTGCTTCACATCGAGCTTTTCCGAGATCACCTGGGTGAGTTGCTTTTCGGAGTAGCCCAACTGGCGGTGGAGGTGTGCGATGCGGTCGTTCTCCACATCCAGAAAGTGCCCGATCTTCTCGAGCACGGTCATGGTATCGCTGCGTTCCTTGGGATGTTGCCCGATGGAGACGAGCAACTCGAAGAGCTCGTCCACATTGGTCATGTTGAAGTTGCCGGCGACGACCAGGTTGCGCGTCATCCAGTTGTTGAGGCGGCGGCGCGGGTGGCAGTTCTCCTCCCCATCCTTGCCGAAGGTGGCGTAGCGGAGATGGCCCAGAAGCACCTCGCCCATGAAGGGCATGTGGTGCTTGAGCACCTGGGCATCGTCCTTCGCTGCCGCGTCCAACTTCACTGCCTCATCGTAGCCGCGGTGGATGCGTTCGAAGATCTTCTGGATGGCCTGCTTATCGGTGCTGCGGCTGCGGTCGATGTAATTGGCGCCCGGCACGGGGTCCAGCTTTATCGACCCTACCCCGGCACCATCCTGCCCCCGGTTGTGTTGTTTCTCCATCAACAGGTACAGCTTGTTGAGCCCGTAGAGGGGGGTGCCGTAGCGCTGTTGATAGTATTCCAGAGGCTTGCGAAGGCGGATCAGGGCGATCCCGCATTCGTGCTTGATGGCGTCGCTCAAGGCGTTCGGTGCCGTGGAGCCGAAGAGGGGAGCCACCGGTCTGACGGATCCCTGCCCCAGGCGCGGCAAAGGTACGGGGCCCGGGTCGGCGGTCGATCATCCGGCTTGGTCAAGATACCACGGGCAGCAAGCAACTTTTCTGCCGGGGGCCTTGTCTTTCCAAGGTAACTTGCCAGAACCTCTCCACCTGCCGTGCGTTGGTTCCACTCGCTCCTACTGCTGGTGCTTGCCCCTTGGGTGCAAGCCGGTGCGCCTGTGGCCTCCTTCACGGAGAACAAAGGGCAGTGGCCTGAGCAGGTCCTCTATCGTGTACTCCTGCCGAACGGCGCCTTGTTCGTGGAGCGCGGAGCCTTCACCTACGCCCTGCAGACAGGGGGCGAGGCCCACCACCACGGCACCGCACACCACGACCATGCGCCTGAGCCCTATAAAGCGCATGCGTTCAGGGTGTCCTTCGAGGGTGGCTATGCCCAGAGCTGGGAAGGGAGCACCCGATCAACCCACTACGAGAACTTCTTCATCGGTAATGACCCCGCCCGGTGGGGCACCCGATGCGGCGTGTTCGGCGAGGTGACCTTGCGCGATGTATGGCCGGGCATCGACCTGCACATCGACGGTCGCTCCGGGCTGAAGTACGAATTCCGGCTCGATCCCGGTGTGGACCCCAATGTGGTGCGCATGTGGTACGAAGGGCACGAGGGCCTCTTCATCCGCGAGGGCCGGTTGATGGTGAAGACCTCGGTGGGAGATGTGGCGGAAGAGGCGCCTGTCACCTTCTACGGTGATGATGGTGCGCGCCACGGGATCGCTTCCGCGTTCCGGGTGAAGGGAGACCGCGTGACCTTCGCATTCCCGGAGGGCACCGATCCAGAACGGCCCTTGGTGATCGACCCCACGCTCAGTTTCGCTAGTTATAGTGGCAGCTCGGGCGACAACTTCGGCTTTACGGCCACCTACGATCTGGACGGCCACCTCTACGGCGGAGGCCTCGTCTTCAACCCCGGCTATCCGATCACGTTAGGGGCATGGGATGATAGCTTCAACGATGGGGACCCGTCGGTCAACTCCACTGAGGTCGGCGTGAGCAAGTGGTCCGTGGATGGCAGCTCCCTGATCTGGAGCACCTATATCGGGGGCGTCTCCAGCGAGGCCCCGCACAGCATGGTGGTGAACGAGGCGAACGAACTGTTCATCCTCGGCCATACAGGGTCCAACGATTTTCCCACCACGAATGGGTGCTATCAGTCGGGATTCGCCGGTGGTCCGCCACTCGTGTTCACCACGGGTACTGGATTCACGCAACCCAACGGCACCGACATCTTCGTGGTGCACCTGAACGCCGCGGCCACCGGGTTGATCGGCAGCACCTTCATCGGGGGCCCGGGCAACGACGGTGTCAACAATGACATCGTTCTCGCACACAACTATGGCGATGCCTTCCGCGGCGAGATCATCCTGGATGAAGCTGAACATCCAGTGGTGGCCAGCGTGACCGCGAGCTCGACGATGACGACGTTGAACGCCGTGCAATCCACCTACGGGGGAGGCACACAAGACGGCTACTGTTTCCGTCTGGATCCCACGCTGAGCACATTGGAGTGGGCCACCTATCTGGGTGGATCCGGTGCCGATGCGGCCTTCGGCATTCAAGTGGACTCGGAGGGGAACCTGTTCACCACCGGTGGCACCACCAGCTCGGACCTCCCCATGTACGGCACGCCCTTCAAGAACACGGTCTCGGGCACCACGGACGGATTCATCCAACGATACTCCGGAACGGGTGCGGCATTGAGCTCCACCTACATCGGTACCACTTCTTTCGATCAGTGCTATTTCGTTCAACTCGATACCGAAGATGCCGTCTACGTGGTGGGGCAGACCAATGGCGCATACCCTGTTACGGCCGGCAAGTACAATGTACCCGGAAGCTCACAGTTCATCCATAAGCTCAGCAACGACCTGAGCACCTCCCTGTGGAGCACGGTATTCGGCAACGGCAGCCCGCTTCAATACCTCTCCCCCACCGCCTTCCTGGTGAGCAACTGCGGGCAGATCTACTTCAGCGGCTGGGGTGGCGGGGCGAACGCCAGCGCTGGCAATACGAGCAGCACCACCACAGGCATGGAGACCACGCCGAACTGCTTCCAGCCCGGAACGGATGGCGCCGACCTCTACCTGATGGTCTTGAACCCCGATGCCGTGAGCCTGAACTACGCCACCTTCTTCGGTGGCGCCGATATTGGCGAACATGTGGATGGTGGCACCAGCCGTTTCAACAAGGACGGCACCATCTACCAAGCGGTCTGTGCCGGATGCGGGAGTAGCGATGAATTCCCCACTACGCCAGGGGCCTGGAGCACTACGAACCCTTCGCCCAACTGCAACCTCGGTGTGTTCAAGTTCAACCTCTCCATCCCTACTGCCGAGATCGGCATCGATGGACCCAATGTGATCTGTATCCCGGGATCCGTGCAATTCTCCAACACGAGCACCGGTGGCGACACTTACGCGTGGGACTTCGGCGATGGAGGAAGCAGCACTGCTCTCGCGCCAGCGCACATCTACGATGAGGAAGGGGTGTACACCGTGACCATGACCATGACCGACAGCCATGGTTGCACGGTGGCCGACACGGCTGATATCGAAGTCATCGCCATCCCTGTGCCGATCGCATCGGTGCAGGACCCCGGGGCCATTTGCCCGGGTGATAGCACGCAGCTCTTCGCTTCTGATGGTCTTTCATGGTCGTGGTCACCTCCCGAACTTGTGGATGATCCGACCATCCAAGCCCCATTCGTGGATCCACCGGAACCGATGAGCTTCTCGGTGATCGTTGAAAGTGTTTGCGGCTTCGATACCGCCACCGTATTCGTGCCCTGGGTGACCCCTGTGGGTTCCGCTGGCGATGATGTGAACATATGTGCTGGAAGCGGTGCGCCCCTACAAGCCTCCGGTGGGGGCACCTACCTCTGGTCGCCAGCAGCTACTCTATCCGATCCCACCGCCGCTTCGCCGATCGCCTCACCGTTGGACACCACGGTATACACGGTGATCATCACCACACCCGATGGCTGCTTGGTGTACGACACCCTGCTCGCCAAGGTGTACACCGACCCGCCGATGCCTTCTTTGATCGACACCGCAGTCTGTGTCGGAGGATCCGTGCAACTGATCGCCCCCGAGGGTGGAACGTTCACCTGGCGCGCGGACCCCGGGATCGTGGACCTATCCATCCAAGCCCCGACAGTAACACCACCCGCACCCACCTGGTACGCCGTGACGGTGGACAACGGGTGCGGCACGATCGTGGACTCCGCCTTTGTGGATGTTCGCGCGCCGGTGATCGTAGCCGGGCCGGATACATTGGTGTGCCCGGGTGCGCCAGTGCAGCTCTTCGTTACGCCGGGCGTTTCCTATGCCTGGTCTCCGGAGCAAAGCGTGAACAACGCGCTTTCTCCAGGTCCTATCGCCACTGTACAGGTGCCTACCATCATTACCGTGGAAGTTTCCGACCCCACCGGGTGCATCGGTACCGCGACGGTGTTCATTGACATCCATCCTGTAACGCCCGTTGCAGCGCTGTGGGAGCAAGTCATCGAATTGGGCGAGACCGCCCAGCTGCTGGCCGTGGGTGATGGAAGCTTCACGTGGACACCTGCCTCTACCCTGAGCGATAGCACCTCTGCCTCACCCGTGGCCGAGCCGGAACAGACCACCACGTACACCGTTTCGATGACGGATGCCAATGGCTGCGTGACCACGGACGATGTCACCATCATCATTCCCGGCAGCCTCTTCATCCCCAACACCTTCACGCCGAACAGCGATGGCTATAACGATGCCTTCGGCGCTTGGGGTGTGGACATCGTGGAGATCGAACTGGAAGTGTACGACCGCTGGGGCAAAATGATCTGGACCACCGCCGACCTGCGCGGCCGCTGGGACGGCACCTACGGCGGGCAAGATGCACCCATCGACACCTACGTGTGGCGCGTTCGCGCGAAGGAGATCGCCGGGGATGTGATCCAACGCGTGGGGCACGTGACGTTGGTGCGGTGAGGGATAATCCTCCTAGAGGATGAAACTCTCCCTCTTCATCGCCAACCACTCCAACGCGGCACCGCCGAGCAGGAGTTCTTTGGTGGCCGCATCGTAGGGCATGCTGTTGATCAGCTCGCCGGGGATGAGCTCGCCCAAGGGGAAGGGATAATCGGTGCCCATGGCCACGCGGTTGGCGCCCATTTGATCCACCACCACCCGCAGCATGGCCGGATCGTGTACGAGCGCATCGATCCAGAAGCGGCCTAGGTAGTCGCGCGGGTTCACGTCGTTGTCCACGGCACAGAGGTCGGGGCGCATGATGAAGCCGTGCTCGATGCGGCCGATGGTGGCCGGGAAGGAACCGCCGCCGTGCGCGAAGGCCACGCGCAACCGCGGAAGGCGTTCCATGAGGCCGCTGAAGATCATGGAGGTGATGGCGGTGGTGGTCTCAACGGGCATGCCCACGAGCCAGGGCATCCAGTACTTGTCGAAGCGGTCCGCCCCCATCATGTCCCAGGGATGCACGAACACGGCCATGCCCAATTCCTCACACGCTTGGAAGATGGAGAAGAGGCGCGGTTCGCCCAGGTTGGTGCCGTTGATGTGCGTGCCGATCTGGATGCCCACCAACCCGATCCGCTTGCAGCGCTCCAGTTCCTGGATGGCCAGCTCGGGCTCTTGCATGGGAATGGTGCCCAAGCCGACGAAGCGCGTAGGCCAACGGTGCACGATGCCTGCGATGTGGTCATTGAGGAACATCGAGAGGTCCAACGTGTCGTGCGGCTTGGCCCAGTAGCTGAACATCACCGGCACAGTGCTGAGCACTTGCACATGCACGTGGTGCGTGTCGCATTCGCCGATGCGCACCTGTGGATCCCAGCAGTTGGCCTGCACCTCGCGGAAGAACTTGTCGTCCATCATCATGCGGGCGCAACCCGGCTTGTGATGGTCCAAGTGGATGAAGCCCCGGTAGCCGTAGCGCCGCCCGAAGTCGGGGATGTGCTCCGGCAGGATGTGCGTGTGGATGTCTATCGTGAGCGGCGCGGCCATGGAACTCACCTCAGACGAAACGCGGATCCACCTCCATCACATGACCACAATTCGAACAGGTGCGCTTGGCTTCATCACCATAAAACTCGCGGAACCGGGGGATGAAGTCCTTCTCGATGTTGTGCAGCACGAAGCGATATTCGTGGAGCATGGTGTTGCAACGTTCGCAGTACCACTGCAGGCCATCGAGCATCTCGCGGTCGTCGCGTTTCACTTCGATCACCAGGCCTACGGTGTTGGCGCCCCGACGCGGCTGGTGCGGTACGTTGGCGGGCAGCAGGAACATCTCCCCTTCCTTGATGGGGATGGTCACCGCATTGCCGTCCTCCTGGATGCCGACTTCGATATCGCCTTCGAGCTGGTAAAAAAGCTCTTCCGTCTCGTTGAAGTGGTAGTCTTTGCGGGCGTTGGGGCCACCCACGATCATCACGATGTAGTCACCGGCCTCGTGGTAGAGGTTCTTGTTGCCCACAGGCGGTTTCAGCAGGTCGCGGTTGTCCGTGATCCACTGTTTCAAGTTGAACGGTCTGCGGATGGCCATGGCGCTTGATGTTACGCCACGAATGTAGGGCACCGGCCTTTCCCGGCTTCCGTCAGTGCTTGTTGGCCCGGCCCGACATCAGCAACAAGGCGCCGTTGGTGCGCATCATGTCCGCCGTGTATTCATGGTCCTGCACGAAGGCCTTGGCATCCCGGTCGTACCGGATGATGGCGAAGGGGAAGTCGAGCTCGTCGGTGTCCGCACCTTCGTATTTCGATGCGGGCAACATGGTCATGGCCATGTCGATGGGTGCGATGTCCACCAGGTCTTTGGGGAGGTTGCCCCGGGTATCCACCAGCACGCGCTTGGAGAGGTAGCCTTCCTTGCTGAACACGATGGCGAATTCGTCCTGCAGCCCGAGTTCCATGCCGAAGCGGCCACTGCGATCGGTGGTCTGTTCTCCCACCACCTCGTTGCCTTTGTAGATGGTGACCTTACAGCCTTCCATCTTCTTATCGGCATCGAGCACACGGCCTGCTACCGGCAGGGTAAGCACCAGATCCTGCGCAGCGGCGCGTTGCACGAAAAAGGTGGCGGATAGTCCGATCAGGACCGTTGCGTGGGAGAGGCGCATAACGGGCGGTTTGCCTGTTGTACGTCAGAGCTACCGAAAAGGTTGGATCACTCCAGCACCAAACGTGCGGTGCCGAGTCCCGTGGCACTGAACACACGCACGGTGTACAAGCCACGCGCCACGCCTGCTGGGACTTCGACCGGTAGTGCGGCACCCAGCTGTACGTTGCCGTTCTGCTCGTACACCAACCGGCCATCGGTGCCGAGGACCTGCACATGGACCAAGCCCTCGCAGCCCTGTAGGGTGAAGCGGCCGTTGTTCGGGTTGGGGCCGATGGCCAAGGTGCTGGTGGAGCCTTCGGCCATTCCCGTGCACACTTCCACGGTAACAGGCGCACCGACCACATCCAATGCGGCACAGATTACGCCACCGCCCTGGACGAGTTGTGCGTTCACATCCAAGCCACTGGTGACACCGAAGGTCACTTCTCCCAGATCCAGCGTGGTGGGATCATAGACCAAGGTGTGGATGGTGTACTCCCCTTCGGCGGTGACCGTGAAGGCTGGCGTGAGCGCACCTTGGCGGATGATGAGGTCTTCTCCGGAGGTGAGCAGGTAGAGCACCTCGAAGCCTTCGGGTACCACGGGCGTCTCTCCGTGTCCGGCATCCATGGTGGCGGTGCCGTTGTCGAGGCAAACGGTGCTCGCATTAGCTTGCAAGGTGCCCGCGTCAGCAGCGCAGGGCAGGCACTCGTCCACCACGATGGGTGCACCGACCAGATCGAGGCTGGCGCAGATGTCCCCGCCCCCTTGCACCAGCACGGCATGGATGCTGGCGGCAGTGGTCTGCCCGAATACCAGACCGTTCAAGTCGAGCGTGGCATCATCGTAGACCAAGGTGTGGATGGTGTAGCTGCCCGCCTCGGTCACATTGAACGCCGGTGTGAGGGCGCCTTGCACGATGACCGGTTCCGATCCCGTGGTAAGGAAGAACAAGGTGGTGTACCCTTCGGGTACCACGGCATTCTCGTTGGGTGTGGCACTGATGTTGGCCAGGCCATCCACCAAGCACACATCATCATCGTTGGCCGTTAGGGTGCCTGCGCTGGCCGGGCACTCCACGGTGGGCACGAGTTCCAGGCAGATGAAGAAGGTGGTGGTAACGGGACTGCCAGCGTACCAATCGTTCACGCGTATGAAATAGGTCTCTCCTGCGGTGAGCCCTTCCAGTTCCGCAACGGTGGGCACGCCGAAATTGGCGCCCACAGAACAGGCGATGCTCGTGAGCGAACCGCACGCACCCTCGAATACCTCGACATGGGCATTGAACTGTGCGCTTGGGGCCACGGTGAGCTCGTAGGTGGAGCCTGTCGCCTCGAAAGAGTACCATACGCCATCGGCGAAATCACCGTTCCCGCAGCCGATACCGGTATTGCCCGCCGCGGTCGCATTGGCCACGTTGCCCGCCAATGGGGTGCATTCCGTGGTGGACGGCAGTTCAATGGCGCCTGCGCAAGTGGCGTTCGCCGGTGGTGTCGCCGTGCAGGCCGTGGCGGTGAAGGTGAGCGTGTAAGCGCCTACCGAGCCGGTGCCCTGGAGAACGGGGAAGTAGTAGGTACCTGCTGGCAGGTTCGGGAAGCTGATGGTGAAATTGCCATCACCGCAGGCTTCGGGCAGGATGTTGGCGGCCGAGTTGAAGACGATGCTGGTGAGCGGGCAGCCCACGGCCAGTGTATTCAGCGATCCTGCAAAAGCCGGTGTGGTGCCGCAATAGCCGATAGTGACATCCGCGCATTGGGTGGTGCTGAAGGCCTCCCAGACCAGTGGCACGCTGAACACCGGATCGGCCACAGCAGCCGAGTTATCGCCGGTGACCACCACCGGTGTCCCGACCTCCAGGGCATTGACCACGGCACCTGCGCAGGTCACATTCGATGCACCACCGAATGCCGGCTCCACATCTTGGACGGGCGTCGCTTGGATGCCTTGCAGCCCGGACATGGCATTGGGTTGCGCCAGAAGGACCGAGGCGAACGGGAGCGTGGCAACGCAGAAAAGCGCGCGGCGGAGGTTGGTATTCAGCATGAGGAGTCGGATGTGCCGGTTGGTCGGGCGTTCCAAAGGTCGGCTTCAAGCGCATGGACCTGCGCTGATCAGCTTCGCGTTATCCACGATCCGGACAGGATACGAACCGGACCGTTGAATGGTTCCGAAATGGAAAGGGCGCACCGCGATGGTACGCCCGTTCTGGATCAGGGATCGGACTTACACCACTTGCATGCGCACGGTGGAGAGCACGTGCGTGTCGGTGCGCATGCGGACCACATACATACCGGGCACGATGGAACCGGAAAGGTCCACTTGCAATGTTCCGGAGGCCGGGATCACGGCCAGCTGTTCGTGTACGATCCGGCCATCGGCACTGATCACCTCGATCGTCGTAGGTGTTGAAGCGACCGGCAGCAGGAGGTTGAATCGCCCATCGTTCGGAACGGGCCAAATGGCCATGTCCCCGTGTTTCCGTTCGGATAGACCGCTACAGATCTCCACGCGCACCTCCACGGCATTCGCGGAGTTGGCGAGGCATTGCCCGGTGGTGGTGAGCCCATCCAGCAGCCCTCCTACCGCAGTTCCTTCCAAAGCGCCATCGAAGGAGACCCCATGCACGAGATAATTCCCCACCATCAGGCCATTGAAGTCGAGGGAATTGCCCGCCATCACCGCCACGATCACGCTGTCAAGGTCGGTGACCACGTAGGCGTAGTTGACCGGTGCCGCACTACTCGTGGTGAAGTCGAGCACATCGGGTGCGCTGTCCTGGCAGATGGAGAGCAACCCTTGCTGATCAGCGGTGGAGACAAGCCCTCCATTACAAATGGTGGAAGGAACAGCCCCGGTCACGCACATGGCGAAGGCTCCCGGTGCGCCTTGTGTAAGATCGGTGAATACGCGGATCAACAGTGACGTGCCCGCAGCGACATCGAGGTCCACCGGGGCACTGGGCTGGGCCACACAAACCAGTTCGGTGCCATCGCAGGCGTCCTGCACGGCGATGCCCCAGGCCGTCATGGTGCCGGGATCGAAATTGATGGTGATGCCGGTGTTCTCGCCGCTGTTGAAGGCATACCACATGTCGACGATACCGGCTTCAGGATCCGCACAGGAGGGAGCCGCAGCATCGCCCGCCGTTGCGTAGGTATTGTCTCCTTGGATCAGGCCCGCATTGCAATTCTCCACCACTTGCACCGTGATGTAATCCGGTGCCGAACAATCGTCATTCGCAGGGGCACAGTCGATCACCCTGAACGTTGTGCCGATCGTATCCAACAAGGCACAGATATCTCCTCCGCCCTGTACGAACAGGGTATGCATGTCGGCGATGGTTAAGCCGCCGGCGATGGCGCTCGCGAGGTCGAAGGTCGCAGTGTCGTAGATCAGCGTGTGCACCGTGTAGCCACCGATGGCCTCGCGTTGGATGGTGGTCAATGATGTGGTGTCCAGACCTGGACCGCCCTCATCGACGATCAGATGGATGAGCGTATAGCCTTCCGGCACATCCGCGTTCAGCACCTCCCAAGTGAATGTGGCGCCTTCGGGAGTGAAGCAGAGCGAGTCGTTGGTCACGATCACTTCGCCGAGAGCACCAGGGCAGCATCGCACCACCGCGATGGACGCGCCTTGGAAGTCAAGAGCACCGCAGAGCGCACCGCCACCCGCCACGAAGTTCGCGCCCACCTCGATGATGGTCGCGGTATCAAAAACGAGGCTGTCCAGTGAATACGTGAGCGTGTCGTAAACGATGGTGTGGATGGAGAAGGTGCCAAGTGTATCCACGATGAATGTCGGTGTGGAGGAGGTATCGACGACCGTTCCTTCCACGTCCTCGACGAGCAGGTAGCTCACCACCGATCCTGCGGGAACCAGTGGATCATCGCCCACCAGCGCAGCGATGGTGACACCCCCTTCTTCGGAACAAAGAGGGGTCGCGGCCGCTACGAGGGTGCCAGCATTGGCGGCGCAACAGTTCTCTACGGTGAAGCCCGCGCCGGTGATGTCCAGACTTGCGCAGATGGGTCCGCCACCTTGGATGAAGAGCTCGTTCAGCGACCCGATGGTGGATCCACCCAGCGTGATCGTACCCGGGTCGTACGTCAGAGGGTCATAGACGAGTGTGCGGATGGAGAAGCTGCCGACCGCCAAGTCGGAAAATGTGGGCTGGTCGCTCACCTGCAAGACCACTTCGGACGATGATACCAACAGGTACTTCGTCGCGAATCCCTCTGGTACGATGGACGTTCCCGAAGGCGTGGCGGTGATGGTGGTGACAGGACCTGCGTAGCAGACGTTGGCCTGGTCCGGTATCACGTTCCCTGCGGCTGCATCGCACTCCGCCGTCGCTACGGCCACCACACAGATGTCGAAGGTGCTGGTACGCGGCACACCTGCATACCAATCGGCCACGCGGAGGTAATACGTGTTGCCGACCACCAGACCTGTAGCCGATAGCGTGGTGGTGGTGCCGAAGTTCTGCCCGATGGCGCAGGCCAGCAGGGTCTGCCCTTCACAGCCACCACTGATCAAGCTGAGGTGCACATTGAACTCATCGCTGGGATCCACCGTGATCTCGTTGGAAGGGCTCGTGGCTACGAAGGAATACCAGACACCATCGGACACATTGCCGTTACCGCATGCGGAACCGGTGATGTTCGCAGCGGTGGCGTTCTCCACGCTACCGCTCACCGGCGCGCAGGTGGAAGCTTCGTCCAGTGGGATCGCGCCACTACAGAGCGCATTCGCAGGCGGCGCGACCGTACAGGGCTCCGCCGTGAACACCAGCGTGTAATCACCAATGCTTCCCGGCGCCTCAAGCACCGGGTAGTAATACGTGCCCGCAGGTAGACCTGGGAAGCGAACACCGAAGTTGGCATCGCCACAGATGTTGGGGATGATGTTGGCCGCTGAATTGAACACCAGGTTCGTCAACGGGCAGCCGGTGGCCAGGTACACGAGCCCGCCTTGGAAGTTGGGGGTGGTACCGCAATAGCTCACCGTGAGGTCCGAGCAACCGGTGGTGGTGAATCCCTCCCACACCAGATTGGCCACGAAGACCGGATCCGTAGGCGCGTTCTGGTTGTTCCCGGTCACCGTGACCGGTGTGTTCATGGGGACGGACACCACGGAAGCGCCGGCGCAGGATCCATTGGGGGGCGTGCTCCCGAATAGTGCAGGTGAGACCATGCCGGGCTGCGTTGATACGGCAGGCAGCTGGGCCCACAGTATGTTGGCCGTGCAGAAGACCAGGAAAGAAAGTGGCGTGCGTAGGCGAAAGAGAACGTTGGACATAGTTCGGATCAGAGCAATTGGGACGGTACAAATTTCCGAAGTCACAGACCGCGATGTCAGCCCATAGCACATGTTCGTTATCCACGATCCAAGCCGACCAAGTCTCCGAACGCTCAAAAAATGAGGAACGGCGGGCAAATGCCCGCCGTTCCATGAATTGAAAAGTCGAAATCCTACTGCACCACCACGCGCTGTTCGCTCCGGCCCGTGGCCGTGGTAAGACGGAGCGTGTAGCTGCCGTGGGCGAGGGTGCCCGCCAAACCAAGACCGGTCCGCTGGCCGTTGGCCAACTGGCGCTGCTCTTGGTAGACCACACGACCGGCCACATCGAAGAGCTCGATGGCGACTTGCGCATCCTGGCCTGCGTAGGTGATGGTCATATCCCCATTGCTCGGGTTGGGGAACACGCTCCAATCGACCAAGGCGTTCTCACGCACGCTGTTGCCCAGGAGCACGTTCACCGTGTAGTCCTCGATCTCGCCGTAGGTGACCGTGCCGCACGCTTGAGGATCGGTATTGAAGGCCATGCGCACACGCATGCGGGTGGAGCCGGGCAGGGCGTCCGGTGGGCAGCTGATGTTGCCGGTGAAGGTCACTCCCTCATCGGTGGAAGCCAGAACATGGAGCTCATTCGCGTCACAGAATGCGTTATCCTGGTTCCAGTCGACCCAGACCGACACCGTGTTGCCCGCGTAATTGGACCCACCATTCTCCACGGTGATGGGGACGATCTCCGTTTGGATGATGTCGGTGCTCTGGGCCGTGTAATCCACCACACTGCCTGCGGCGCAATCGCTACTGTTGTCAATTGAACCCACCACAACGCGGCCGATGGTCTCGTCGCACTCTTCCAGAGCGGCATCGCAATACGTGGTGATGGCGTTCGCCGAAACGTTCACGGTATAAGGGCCGATGGCTCCGTTCTCCTCGTCGAGCATGACAGCGTAGTAATAAGTCCCAGCGGGCAGACTGTTGTAGTAGATGGTGAAGTTGCCGTCGGTGCAATCATCCCCGTTGAAGCTCGTAGGCGCCACTTGATCGGTTATCGGGCAGCCGACGTACAACGCCGTGAATCCGTTCCCGAAAGCCGGGGTCGTACCGCAATAGTCCACGGACACGTTCAAGCATTCGTTGATGCTGAAGGCATGCCAGACGGATGCGTTGCCGAGCCCTTCGGTATCGTACGCGTTCGTGTTATCGCCCGTGAAGGTGGTGCTTCCACCTGCCGCGATGGCGACCGGGCTGGCAGCCGTACACAGGTCATTGGCGGCGGCATTGGTCACCGAGAAGATGCACAAGGTGAACGTCAGGTCCGTCGGTTCCGGAGACCAGTAGGAATAGACCCTTACATAGTAAGTGCTTCCCACTTGGGTGGCCATCGTCAACGTTTCGGTGGTGTTCACCGGTTCTGCAGGAGGGAAGGTGGCATCGGCGCAGCCCAAGGATTGTAGATCGCCACAGCTGCCAGCGAAACCTTCCAGAACGGGATCGAAGGTGAGGGTCCCTTCAACCTGGACATTGGTGAGCGGCGATGTGGCCACGAAGGAGAACCACAGATCGCGGGCCTCCGGAGAAGTATAGCCGTTGCACAGGATGGGGTCCAGCGATTGGGTGGCCGAAGTGGCATCGTAGGTAGCCAACGAACCCGAGCATTCATTGCTCACAGTGACCGGGATGGCCGTAGCGCATTCGTCATTGGCACCACCACGGAGCGGGGCAGCCGTGGTCGTACCACCGACCGGTCTGAACGTGTGCTGCACCCTCGTCTCTTTCTCAGGACGGGGTTTAGCCGTTTGGGCATTCGCCGTGTTCGCCGTGACCATCATGGCGAGTACAGGCAATAGAATGTAAGGATGCTTCATGCGATCGATACCGGTCGTTAGGGACCGGCACGGCAAATCTAAACCGCTCTCCACGCCAGCCGACAAGATCCACCCTTTCCATCGGCCACCGCGCGGGTACATTTGTGCCCACGACATGGTCCCCTACCCGCTGAACGATCGATCCGCCCTTGTCTGCGGTGCCACCCAGGGCATTGGCAGAGCTGTAGCCCTTGAACTGGCGAGCATGGGCGCTACCGTCACCTTGCTTGCCCGAGATACCACTGCGCTTGCCATCGTGCAGGGCGAATTGGACACCTCGGCCGGGCAGCACCACCGGGTGCTCGCCTGCGACATGGCCGACACGGAGGCCTTGCGCACCACCATCGCCGCGTATGCAGGCCAGCACCGTACCGATATCCTCGTGAACAATACGGGCGGACCATCACCCGGTCCTGCGCACGAAGCGGAAACCAGCGCTTTCCTCGCCGCGTTCACCCAGCACTTGATCGGTTTCCAGACCATCGTTCGTGCGCTGGTACCCGGCATGAAAGAACGACGACACGGTCGCATCATCAACGTGATCAGCACCAGCGTGAAACAGCCCTTGCCCAACCTTGGCGTGAGCAACACCATCCGGGGTGCGGTGGCGAATTGGGGCAAGACGTTGGCGAATGAACTGGGGCCGTTCAACATCACCGTGAACAATGTGTTGCCCGGTGCCACGGAGACCGACAGGCTCACGGCGATCATCCGCAACAAGGCCCAGAAGACCGGCGCCACGTTGGATGAGGTGCGTGCGGAAATGCTCTCGGAGATCCCGCTGGGACGATTCGCACGGCCCGCGGAGATCGCAGCAGCCGTGGCCTTCCTGGCCGGACCGAACGGCGCTTACATCAACGGCATCAACCTGCCGGTGGATGGAGGCCGCACGGCTTGTCTTTAGGTGCGCGCCTCGGAGATCAGGCGGAACCCTTTGCCGTGCACATTGATGATCTCCACCGAAGGATCATCGCGTAAGTACTTGCGCAATTTGGCGATGTACACGTCCATGCTCCTTCCGTTGAAGTAGCTGTCATCGCCCCAAACGGCGATCAGTGCGGCGGATCGATCCAACACCTCGTTCCGATTGATGCACAACAAGCGCAACAGTTCGTTCTCCTTGGTGGTGAGCTTCCGCTCGCCTGCAGGTGTGCGCAGGATCTGGCGGCGCGGCTGGAAGGTGCACGCGCCCACGGCATATTCATCCGGTTCCGGTGCTTTGGGTTCCACGCCCTTCGCCCGCCGCAACACCGCTCCCACGCGCAGCAAGAGCTCTTCCATACTGAAGGGCTTGGTCATGTAGTCATCGGCGCCACTGCGGAAGCCTTCGATGGTATCCTGCTTCATGGCCTTGGCCGAAAGGAACATGATGGGCGTGGTAGCATCGCGTTGGCGGATCTCGCGTGCCAGGGTGAACCCATCCTTCAAGGGCATCATGACATCGAGGATGAGCATGTCGTAGCCCCCCTGTTCATATGCCACCTTTCCCAACTGTCCATCGCTGCGGAGGTCGGCTTCGTAGCCCTTGGCCCGTAAGTACTCCACGAGCAAAGTGCCCAGGTTGTGGTCATCCTCTACCACCAACAGCTTGTGCGGTGCTGACATGTTCGAACGGTATGAATATATGGAACGTACTGCCACTGCCCGGTGTGCTCTCCAACCTGATACGGCCACCATGGCGCTCCACCACGGTGCGCACATAACTGAGTCCGAGCCCGAAGCCCTTCGCGTTGTGGATGTTGCCCGTGGGCACTCGGTATAACCGGTCGAAGATCTTGCGCTGCTCGGATGGGGCTATGCCGATACCGTTGTCGGTCACGCTCACGGTGATGCCCTCATCATTGCTCACCGAGGCGATGCGGATGCGGGGCTCCTGCTCGGTGTACTTCACCGCGTTGTCGATGAGGTTGTACAGCAGGTTGGTCAAGTGGATGCGATCGCCGTTCACATGATGGATCTCTGCTTTAAGGTCCAGGTCGATCCTGCCGTTGCGTCGGGAGACCTGCATGCTGCTGCTGCGCACCACATCCTGCACCAACGCATGCACGTCGAGGTCCACGCGTTTCAGCACCATGTGTCCACTTTCCAGTACCGCGCTTTGCAACACGTTCTCCACCAACGATCCCAAGCGCTTGTTCTCGTCCCGGATCATGGCCACGAAGGTGCGCACCTGCTGTTCAGTCTTGGGCATACTGGGGTCCGCGAGCGCCTCGCAGGCCAGGCCGATGGTGCTGATGGGTGTCTTCAACTCGTGGGTGAGGTTGTTCACCAGGTCGTTGCGGATCTCGCCGATGCGTTTCTGCCGGAAGATGGTGCGGATGGTGAAGAAGAAGGCCACCACGATGATGGCCATGAACAATGCGCTGGTGAGCAACAACGGCGCCATATCCCGCCAAAGCATCCCGCGATGCCCAGGGATGCCGACGTGCAGGTAATGGACAGGGCCCGCCAGGTCATGTCGATACAGTCGTTGCCGATAGACGGCTCCTTCATTCCCGGCACCCTCCCACCGCGGATCCAGACCGAGCTCCACGGGTTGACCGTCCTCGGTGAACACCCCGTAGGTGAAGGCCCCTTGCACCCCATTGATCCGTAGCTCCGTGCGGAGGAGTGAATCCAATACGTGAACCGCGATGCGTTCCTTGATGTCCGTGGGTCGCGCATCGGCGTAGATACTGCGCACCATTTCCGTGATCATCGCCTCACGGTCCGCGAGGTCCTCTTCGCTCCATGCATCCGTGGAGGAAATGATCGGATCGGCAGGCCTGTCGGGCGGATCAGGAGGTATCGGAGAGGTATCCAACGGCGGATCCAAGGAGAGACCACCACCGCTCAGTGCGGCCTGTTCGTCGTGTGCACGCCGCAACGCATCGAGTTTCCTCAAGAGCTTCTTCCCGGCCTTCAAGCGACGCAGATCGCGCATCTTCTCCAGTTGCTCCAGCTTATCGCTCACATTGAAGAGCGCGTGGTCCATGCTGCGCTCGAACTGTGCTTCGCGCAACATCATGCTATCGCGCATCCATTTCACCTGGATCCCCATGAGGCCCATCAGCGCTGCACTGATGGCCACGAGCAGCAGGGTGATGCGGTGCTTCTCCACGCACCGAAACTACCGTACCGCATGCAATACAACCCCGCTTAACGCTCTTTAACGTTCGTTCGCAAGGCCTTAACAGCGGGCGCTTTCAATGACCGGTAGGTTCGCATCGTCGAACGCTCGACGGCCGGTGAACACCGGTTGGAATGGAATTTGAAGACCTGTCCTCGGAATAGGGTTTTGGTTCCCGGACAAGGCAACAAGGGGTCGGAAGGCTCGCACGACGGTGCGGGCCTTTCGACATTTTCGGCGGGCGGGTAGCGCCTGCTACCTTGCAGCCAGATGGAACAGTTGCTCAACCTCATCGATGGTGAATTGCGCCCGGCCATGGGCGGTGGATGGTTGGATGTACACGCCCCAGCGACGGGCGCGGTCTATGCGCAGCTCGCCGACTCGGATGCGCGCGATGTGGACATGGCCGTAGAAGCCGCCCACCGCGCCTTTCCAGCCTGGAACGCGTTGGGGCGCGAAGGACGCAGTGCCGCCCTGCTGCGACTTGCACACCTGATCGAGGCCGACCTGGATGGTTTCGCGCAGGATGAATCGCGCGACAACGGTAAACCGCTCGCACTTGCTCGCCGGGTGGACATCCCACGCGCCGTGGCCAATTTCCGCTTCTTCGCCACGGCCATCCTTCATTTCCCCAGTGAAGCGCATTTGATGGACGATATCGCCGTGAACTATACCGACCGACAGCCCTTCGGTGTGGCCGGGTGCATCAGTCCATGGAACCTGCCGCTGTACCTCTTCACTTGGAAGATCGCTCCAGCACTGGCGGCGGGGAACTGCGTGGTGGCCAAACCGAGCGAGGTGACGCCACTCACCGCGTATCGCATGAGCACCCTGTGCAAAGTCGCCGGTATCCCGCCCGGTGTCCTCAACATCGTGCATGGGCTCGGGCCCAAGGTGGGTGCGGCCATCACCGCACATCCGCGGATCCCCGCCATCTCCTTCACCGGTGGCACACGAACGGGCGCCGAGATCGCTCGAGTGGCCGCGCCGCTATTCAAGAAGTTGAGCCTGGAACTGGGTGGGAAGAATCCGGTCCTCGTCTTCGCCGATTGCGACTTCGACGACATGTTGAACACCACGGTGAGGAGCAGCTTCACCAACCAGGGACAGATCTGCCTCTGCGGCTCGCGCATCCTGGTGGAACGCTCCCTTTATGCACGTTTCCGCGATGCGTTCGTGGACCGCGTGCGTGCGTTGCGCGTGGGCGACCCCGGTGCTGAAGCCACCGACCTGGGGGCCGTCGTGAGCAAGGATCACATGGAGAAGGTCCTTGCGTACATCGAGCTGGCGCAAGGCGAAGGCGGACGCGTGCTCTGTGGTGGCCAACGGGTGCAACTGGACGGTGCCTTGGCGAATGGATGGTACATCGCACCCACGGTGATCGAGAACCTGGGCCCCCAGTGTAGAACGAACCAAGAGGAGATCTTCGGGCCCGTGGTCACGCTTCAACCCTTCGACACGGAAGAAGAGGCCCTATCCCTGGCGAATGCCACGCCCTACGGCCTGGCCAGCGTTGTCTGGACCAGCGATGTGAAACGTACGCACCGGGTGGCGCGTGCCCTGCAAGCCGGTATCGTATGGGTGAACTGCTGGATGCTCCGCGACCTGCGCACGCCGTTCGGTGGGGTGAAACAAAGTGGCGTGGGACGGGAAGGTGGCGTGGATGCGCTCCGCTTCTTCACCGAGGCGAAGAACGTCTGCATCAAGCTCTGACCTGCTTGCGCTCCGGGCTGCGACGCGCTTTCATGCCGTTGGTGAAGAACCAGCCGAAACGATCATCGAACCACAGTTGGAAGCGGTTGATCCGGCGTATCGTGGAGAAAAGCAGATCCATCGGGGTGCAGGGTATGACCGGATAACTCCAAGAACATGCCGATCCGTATGCAGGACCCGGACGACTTGAGGGAACGGTAGGTTCCTACGGTCAAACGTCGACTTCCAGAACAACGAACGGTGAGCCGGACCAAACGAGTTCACTGCAACGGACGTCGCCCGTGCTTCTTCTGGCCAGATCCATCAAGCTAAGCTCCAAGCCACCCACGGTCTCCACCCGCCCCAGCAGGATATCCCGATAGCGGCGTTGAAGGCCTGGCGCATCCAAGGCATTCACGTTCCGGACCAGGTGGACCACCCGTTCTACTTCGGCTGCGGCCATGGGAGCCCCTACGGAGATGGTGATCCGTGCAGGCGAGATGGCGACCACGACCATCGGCCCCTCTTCGGCAACGGCCATATCGGCCATGGCCCCCGTGATGAGGAGATAGGCGTGTTTGGCCCGCTCGGCAAGCGCCCGATCGTCGTCGAGGTCGCGGTCGATCATCCGCAGGAGACCCTCTTGCACCGATGCTGGCGTGCGACCCCGGCAGATGAGACTGATGCCATGGGTGTGCACGAGCCGCTGCAATTCGAAAAGGTCTGGACCGGTGCTGCGCCAGGCGCGCTGTGCACCGACCAGCACTTGCAGGGAGAACAAGCGGTGATGGGCGTCGATGGGCGCGAACGCATACCGCAACGGATTGCCCGTTCGACGCGCCATTTCGATCAGTCCGAGCCCGGCTCCGCCACGATCCGTGCGCTCTTCGTTCTGCAAGCCCCGCAGGAAAACCTGTTTCAGTTGTTGCAGGTCCATGCCATCGAGCCGCTCCAGACCCACCCGCAGCTTCTCCTCATCCTCTTGGCGGACCGCATTGATCGCCGTCACCTCATGGGCCTCGCTGGTGCTCCGCAGAAGAAAGACACTACGCCCCGGGCCATGGAGAAGTTCCTCATTCCTGACCCTGTGGCGCACGATGTTCTGGTACGCCTCCACCATGACGAACGCGAGTTTTCCACGGGATGTGCGCGGTGCTCCCTCCTGCTCGAGGTGATCCTCCTGCAACGCGATCAACCGCGCGGTGTGCTCATCATGGAAACTACCGCTGTACAGGAAGGTCAGCCGATCACCAGCGAAGCTCGCGTAGAGCGCAAGGACGTGGGCGTGATACATCCGGGAGGAAGAGGTCCGGCCAAAGATAGCCGGGAGATGCTGCGGAGCGCGGCATCGCCAGCCGTCTACCTTCGCAGCCACCTTCCTATCCACCGGAACGCCATGCTCACCGAAGCGCAACTGGAACGCTGCAGGCTGCACGTACGTAAGTGGTTCGCTGCGCACATGCCGCGCACCATGCACTTCCACGACCTGGAGCACACCCTTGCCGTAACACGCACGGCGCTTGCGCTCGGGCAGGCACTGAAGCTGGATGCCGCGGACCTCTCCACCCTGGAGGTGGCGGCCCTTTTCCACGACACGGGCTATGCCAAGGTGTACCAAGGTCATGAAGAGGCCAGCGCGGAATTGGCACGGGCCTACCTACAACGCATCGGAGCCAACCAACGGGAGATCGCCCGGGTGGCCGCCTGCATCCTGAGCACGCGGTCCGGAGCCAAGCCGCGCAACCTCCTGCAACGCATCTTGCGCGATGCCGATTCGGCCAAGGCCGGACAGATCGATTTCATCGAACGGAGCGAGAAACTGCGCAAGGAACTCGAACTCGTACGCCGGGTGCGCATAGCACCAGCGGCCTGGCTGAAGGAGAACATCGCGTATCTGGAACTACACCGCTTCCACACCACTGTGGCACAGCGGCGTTATGGCAAGCAAAAAGGACTGAACCTCGACCTGCTGCTGGAACGCGGCCGCACGCCCAAGAAGCAACGCACCCCCATACCAGCGGGCCCTGATCGTTACTTCGATCGTGATCTGAGCTGGCTATCCTTCAACGACCGCGTGTTGCAGGAAGCCATGGATCGCCACGTGCCGTTGTTGGAGCGGCTGAAATTCCTGGCGATCTATTCGAGCAACCTGGACGAGTTCTACCGTGTTCGCGTAGCCTCGTTGCGCAGTTTGGCGAAGCTGAAGAAAGTGGACCGCACGGCTCTGGAGGTGACACCCGAGAAACGCGTTGACCGGATCAACCGCAAGGCCATGGCCCAACAGGAGCGGTTCGGACGCTTGTATCGTGAGGAACTACTGCCGGCGCTCGCGCGTGAAGGGATCCATTTCCGATCGCCGGAAAGCCTGACCGAGCAGCAGGCCGATTTCGTGAAGGCGCACTTCAAACGCCATGTGGCGCCCTTGTTGCATACGGCCACGGTAAGAGCCGGCAATGCCCCTTTCATCGAAGACCGAAGACTCTACTTCGCGTGCCGCCTCAAGCCCAAAGGGAGTACCAAACAGCGGCTCGTCGTGGTCAACATCCCCAGCGATGAGCTGGGCCGTTTCATCGTGCTACCACCGCGCGGACGCGGTGCGGAGCTGATGTACCTGGACGATGCGATGCGCATGTGCTTGGCCACCCTGTTCACGGGTTTCAAGCTGACCGCCTGCCATGCGATCAAACTCTCGCGCGATGCGGAGCTCCACTTGGACGAGGAATACGTGGGCAACGTGAAGGACAAAGTGCGCAAGAGCCTGCGGAAACGGAGCATGGGGGTTCCGTCGCGTTTCCTTTATGACCGGGAGATGCCGCGCAACACGCTGCGTGCGCTGCGCGACCTGCTCGGTCTTTCCAAGCAAGACCTCGTGGCAGGTGGTCGATACCACAACTTCAGCGACCTGTTGAAGGTGCCATTGAAGGGCTACAAGCATTTGCGCGATGCCTCTCTAGGGACCGTACCGGATCCAGTGACGCGTAACGGCGCCGCCACTTTCCAAGCGTTGAAGCGCCAGGACGTGCTGTGGCATTTCCCGTACCACGACTTCCGCAATGTGCTGAATTGGCTGAACCAGGCAGCGCGCGATCCAAAGGTGAAACACATCTCGATCACCCTTTACCGGGTAGCCGAAGGTTCTGAAGTCTGCAAGGCGCTACTGACCGCACTGGAACGTGGCAAGCGGGTGACGGTCTTCGTGGAAGTGCAGGCGCGCTTCGATGAGCGCAGCAATCTCTACTGGGGCGAGACGTTGGAAAAGGCCGGGGCACATGTGCTCTACAGCTACGAGAACCTGAAAGTGCATTGCAAGTTGTGTTCGGTGGAACGATCGGAGAACGGGCGCACCGTTCGGTATGCCTATTTGGGCACGGGCAACTTCAACGAGCGCACCTCCACGATCTACACCGACATGGCGCTGCTAACCGCGCAGCCTGTACTGACGCGCGAAGTGGCCGAGGTCTTCAAATACCTGGCGGACCGCAGTCATCGTCCGGTCCTATCGCAGCTGCTGATGGCCCCGTTGAGCCTTCGCGGCAGCTTGGAAGCGTACATCGACAAGGAGATCGAACATGCCCGCACCGGCGTTCAGGCGGGCATCCTGTTGAAGTTGAACAGCTTGGAGGACCGCGCCTTGATCCGCAAACTGTACGATGCCAGCCATGCGGGCGTACAGGTGCGGCTGATCATCCGCGGCATTTGTTGCCTGGTGCCCGGTGTGGAAGGGCTGAGCAGTACGATCGAGGCCATCAGCATCGTGGATCGGTTCCTGGAACATACGCGCGTCTATGCCTTCGTGAACGGTGGCAAACCTGCGGTGATGCTCTCTTCGGCAGACTGGATGGGGCGTAATCTGGACCGTCGTGTGGAGGTGGCCTTCCCCGTTACCGACCCTGGACTGCGCATGACCATCCTTGACCTGATGGAGATCCAGTGGAACGACCGATCGAAGGCGCGGAAGATCGATGTGCTCCAAACGAACCCCTACCGCGGTGGTGAACGGCGCGACCCGACCACACGCGCACAACCTGTCACCCACCACTACCTGAAACAGGTGGCGCGCAAGCGCTCCCGGGTGCGGTAAGTTTCGAGGAGGAATGGAGGGGAGGGGAGAGCCGCCCTACCGAAAGATCGTCCCTAGCAGGTCCTGGTGTTCCGAATACCCGCCCCCCGCACTCCCTTCCATAGCCTTCCTCGAACGTTGATCGAGCCAACTTCTCAGGCCTCCTGTGGAAGGGTCACGCTGCACCCTTCGATCGATCGATGGCAAAGGTGGGGTCGGCAAGCACGGATACGAGCGCGGATCGTAACCAGCTTATCAACAGGGTTTTACACGCAAGCTTAAGACTAACGACCAGCATGACCAGGAGCCCGACAGAGGCACAAGATGAGCGGATGGGCGGGGTCGACCATGGCGGGTGGGTGGTGAGATCTTTCCGCGAAACATCGACCGATACCGTCGAAAACGAAAAAGGCGGCTCCGAAGAACCGCCTTTCGTGGAGAATACCGGAGTCGAACCGGTGACCTCTTGCATGCCATGCAAGCGCTCTAGCCAGCTGAGCTAATTCCCCATCACGTCATCCGTTCATCGAACGGGAGCGCAAAACTAGCAAAACGGATCATTCGCCGATACGGGACGTGCGAAGTGGCTCAGTGCCTGCTTATTCAAGCATCAGGCGTTGCTGCTCCACTGTTCCAGACGCAAGTCGTACCTGCACTAGGTAGAGGCCTGAAGCCAGGTCGGGCAGGTGCAGTACCTCTGCTCCACTCCACCGCTCTACCTGTCTACCGGCGCCATCCATCAGACGGACTTCCACCACTTCGGGAAGACCCTGGATCGAGAATCGGTCACGAGCCGGATTCGGGAACATCGACCAGCTCGCCTGCTTCACTACTCCTTGGACCGGGACCACCTCGGAGGCTGCTGCAGCGCCATCAAAGTCCACCTGCACGATCCGGTAGTAGCTCGTCCGATCGGAACCATTGTCATCATCGAACGCGTAGTGGCTGATCTGCTGGCTGTTGCCAACACCGTCGACCCATCCCACCTCCGTGAAGGCCTCCTCCCCTTCGATCATCCGCCAGACCTCGAAGCCGGCGTTGTCACGTTCTGTAGCTGTGGTCCACGCCAGTGCTACAGTGCGCTCATCCACGCGTTGGGCGGTGAAGGAAAGAAGTTCGACGGGTAGTGGCGAGCCCATGGAGGTGATGTAGAACTCGCCATCGAAGCCCACGACGGCCGTATAGCCATGCGTGCCACCCGCGCCTTGGATGCGCGGCTCCAACCCTGGTAGCGCAGGGTATAGTGGGACCCAACTGCTGGCTACTGAATCATCCATGAGCTGGCAGTTCTCGTTCGCTCCAGCGTACTGCGCCACACCGGCATCGGCATACGCTCCCACGACAGGGTCGACCGCTGAGAACGCGTTGAATTCATCGGCACTATGGAATAGCCGCACTATAGCGCCCGAACTGATGGGGTTCTGTGTGACCAGGTGCCAGTTGCGGTCCATGAAATGTTGACCGATAAGGCTTTGTCGAACCGGACCGTTGTTCACGTAAACGCTCATCGTCACCGTGCCAAGGATCTGGCCGTTGTCGTTGAAGCGCGCCACCACCTTGCGGTCCTTGTAGATCCATTGATCGACACCGCTGCCTATGCTGGTGATAGGGTCGGTGGCAGCACAGGTGTTGAATGTCTCCGCCCATAGCTGCGGGGTGAATTCATCGGCACCGATGTCGGGCGTGGTGGCTTGGCGTAGCTGTCCATCCACATCGCGGGTAACGTGGGCTATGGGTGTGCCCGCCGCATCCAGCTCCATGGCGTAGGCATGCAGGTCGCCCACGGCCTGGTCGAACAAGAGCGGGTTGGCCACAACGCTGCTGGCGAACTGACCCGAAGCGGATTGAAGTGCCGCCACGGTGTTCTGGTTGGCGGTCCAGAACGCGATGGGGCCGGCAGTGGTTCGGAACAGCGCATTGTGGCTCGCGCTTGCCATGGAAACGCTGGTGACGCCACGGTTGAGCGGAAGGCCGGCGCTCACCAACACGTTGTTGCGCAAGGAGGCCACGGCGATGGTGCCTGAACCGAGGCTGATCGCGGTAGTGCCGCCGTACACCGTGTTGTTGTCGATGCGGAGGTTGCTCGTGCCCGTGCCCCCGATCGCGAGGAGACCGATCTGCGCCGCGCGGAACATGTTGTTGTAGAGGCGCGGCTCGCCGCCCACTGCCGAGGTGATGCCGCCGGACAGGTAGCAGGCATGGTAGCTGCTCGTCACGCGATTGCGGTGCACATCGAAGCCCGCGGTACTGTTACTGATGATCAACCCGGTACCCGTGGGCGCCGTGATGCTGATGGCATTATCCCGCACCACGAAGGCCCGGTCGCGGACGCTCAGGCTGAGCGCTTGTGAGGTCTGCCCGGTGAAGATGTTCTCCGAAATGCGAAGCAGGTCATTGTCCGTCGTGCTGCTCCATTGCAGTCCGGTGTACCCACCTTGCAGTCGCGTGCGGTGCACCACCACACTGTCCTCATCGCCGTTCGCGTAGGCACCGAAAAGCACGCCGAAGATCCCCGGACCGGAGATGAGCCGGCTGTTGAGGAACCGCGTGCGTTGGCTGCCTGCCGAGCCAGCTGTGCTCGCGTAGGTGACCACGGAGGCGTAGTTCGCGCTGCCGGTGCGCTCAAAGGTGAGGCGGTCGAACGTCACATGGTCAGCCCCTTCGAGCCGCAGCACCCAATCGTTGGTGCTGGTGGTGGAGGATGGCCACTGGACGAGCACGGCGGAACTGTCCAGCGCCTGGCTGCGGAAGGTGATGGTATTGACCGCGTTGTTCCCCGCGATGGCTGGCAGCCGCACCTGCTCGGTATAGGTGCCGCTCTGCACGAGGAAGGTCGCCGGTGAGGTGAGACCGCAATTGGCCATGGCAAGAATGGCTGCGGTGAACGTCGGGAAATCGTTGACAGGAGCCGTGCCGATGGTGTAGGTACCACCACAGCCGGTGCAGCCCTCGGGTCGCTCATCGGCACCTGCATCGGGGCGTGTTCCCACGGGCTGCGCGCGCGGCTGGCCATCGAAGTCCGCTGCTAATGGTGTGGGCAACCCTCCGAAGGAGATCACTGGAGAAGTGGCCTGCAGGTGGAGATCGGTGGCGCTCACGAACTGCGGATCGACATACAGCGAACTCAGGTCGCGGCCGGTGGCCTGCCAGCTGGACAAGGTGTGGTTGGTGACCGGTGGTGTGTGGACCACGGTCCCGCTGTTGCCGAAGAATATGTTGCGGTCCATGCTCAGTAGCGTGGACGTTTGGAACATGACGCACTCGGCCGTGCCGCCATGCAGCACGTTGCCTTCGATCACCACGTTGTCCGCACTGGTCATGCTCATGGCCGGATAGGGCCCGGTTACGCGGATGCTGTTGTGCCGCATGATCACGCCGTCCGCATTGATGAGCCGGATGCCTGAACCGGCCGCCCCTCCCGCGGTCTTTCGTATCATGTTGTTCGCCAGCAGCGGTGGGTCGCCGACCAAGGGCACCACATCCTCCAGGCGGATGCCGGCCGAGCCGATGCCCCAGGTGATGTCGTTGCGCAGCGCGCGGATCACCCCGGTGCCTTCCTGCAGTGTGATGGCATCGATGTAGGCCGTTGTGCTCGTTCCGGTACTCACAATGCGGTTGCCTTCCATATGGGCGCCGTTGAACCGGACCAGCGTGATGCCGTTGCCCGTGGCCACCGTGATCACGTTGTTCCGGATGTCCGCTTCGATGACCTCGGTCCCGACCGGACCGTTCAACGCGATGCCACGCACGCTGCCGGTGAGCGCGCAGTTCAGCACGAACGGTCGGGTGACCGCCAGATTGTTGGAGCTCACCGCATAGCCCGATGTGGTCGAGGTAGCGATGATGCGGCAGTTGCGGAACCCGCAGTCGCTGGCCCCGGTGGTGATCCGCGCGCCGTACATCAGGGCTTGGATGGTGACGTGGTGGAAGGAGACGTAGCTGCACGCGCTCATGGCCACGGCTGGCCCGGTGGCGGCGGTGGTTAGGGTGACGGCCGTGCTGTCCAGCGCCTGGCTGCGGAATACCACGCGGTTCACGGCGCTGGTGCCGGATATGGCCCCTACCGTCCAGGTACCAGTATATGTGCCGCTGAAGATGTTCATGAACACGGGACCACTGACGCCATTGGTCTGCAGGGCGGTGATCGCGGCCGCGAGGGTGGTGTAGTTACCGCCGGCGCCTACGGTGTAGGTCCCACTGAGCGGCTGGGCCAGCAGCAAGGTGCAGCGCATCAACACCAGCACCAGGGTGAGCGCACGCAGTGAACGGAGCATGATCCTGAACATCAGGGCGCAAGGTTCCCCGATGCCGGCCCGGACGTCCACCTCGATCGGGTGAACGTCGCTTGCGAACGGGTGAACGTCAGAGCAGCCGCAATCGACGGTACACCTCGGCCCGGAAGCTCTTGCCCACCGGTAACCAGCGCTGGCCCAATTGAAGGCCATTGTCGCTGACAGCCTGCACGCGCTCCAGGTTCACGGCATGGCAGCGGTGGATGCGCTGGATGCGCTCATCGGACAGGGTGTCCAATACGTCCTTCAGCATGCGCGGCACCACGAAGACACGCGCCTCCGTATGCAGCGTGGTGCAATTGTCATCCGCTTCCAGGTAGAGCACCTCGCTCACGGGAAGGCGGCTCCACTGCCGGCCATCGCGCACGAAGACCGCTTTGCCTGCCGGTGCCATGGTTCACTGCTTGATGAAACGGACAGTGCCCGCAACCGTTCCCTCGCTCCAACGCATCAGGTGTACACCGGGCTTCAGTTCGCCCACATCGAGCCTGCTGCCCGCGACATAAGCGCCGTGCAGCAGGCAACGGCCTTGTGCATCGATCACCTCATAGCGCGCACCTGCCGGAAGACCGACGATGTTCAACGTGCTGGTCGCAGGCACCGGGTAAAGACCGATCACAGGAGATCGCTCCGTGATCAGTCCGGTGCTGAAGTCCACGTTCACAGTCCATGAAACGGTGTAGGTGCAGCCGTTCACGTCCGTTACCACACAATCGTACAAGCCGGCCGTTACCACTTGGATGCTCTGTGTCGTTGATCCTTGATTCCAGTCGTACACGGTGCCGTTCGGCGCGGTCAGCGTGTAGGGAAGGTCGTTCACGGCAATGGTGAAAGTGCCCGCGTCGATCGTGGCACTGAAGGTGAACTCATCGGCACCCATATCGCACACGGGGTTGCCGCGGGCATCGCCGTCAATGTCGCTTGCCGATACGAAGAAGTACTGGCCTGCCAGGTCGCCCGTGCAATCGTTCAAGTGCAGGTCGGGCTGTATGGGGAACACCGGATCGGTATCCGTATCGCCTGTGCCCTGGCCCGTGCCGCTCTGATGCGCCGCAATGGTGGCGTATGCATTGCCACCGACACCACTGATGGTATTACCCACCGTGTACAGGCAGTTATGGTCCTCGGTGGCCACGTTGCCCGCCACGTTCACCGTGTAGGCGGGGCCGCCCGCATGGTTGGCGAAGATGTTGTTGCGCACCAGCGCGTCCTGGCCGTCGGCGAAGTTGCTGATGTGGTAGAAGGCGTGCGTTTGGGCACCATTGCCTGCGGCCACCAGCACGCTGTTGTGCACGATCTTCATGTCCCACAGGTTGTACACGGCCAGGCCCCACACATCGCCCGGTGCGTTGCAATAGATCATGTTGTTGCTGATCATGTTGCCGGTGGTGTTCTGCGTATTGCCGCATTCGATGCCGTTGCAGCCACCGGTGGTGGCATACGCACGCACTTGGTTGCGCCGGATCTGGCTGCCGCCATCGAAGTAGTTCGTACGGATCCCCACGTAGAACACACCGACGTCCGTGGTGAGCAGATTGTCACCGATCTGGCCCACGGCGTTGGCGACCGTGATGCCCGTAGCGTACTGGTCGGTGAAGGTGTTGCCGGTGATGATGAGGCCCTCCGACCGGTTCCCGAAGTCGCCCTCGAAGTTGAAGTTGATGCCTTCGTACCCGTTGCGGAAGATGTTGTCCAGGACCATCACGTCCTGCGGATTGTCCGGGTTGCCGAGGTTGTTCTGCTCGCACCAGAGCAAGGCGCGCTCGAAGCCGCTGTTCTGGTTGGGATCGGCGCTGCCCTCGATCACACAATCCATGATGGTGAGGATCTGGATGTCATTGAGGAAGACCACGGCTCGCGCGAGAAACGGGTCGACGGCTCGCAGCGTGAGCGCTTGTAGCGCCACGCCATCGGTACCATCGATCCGGAAGATGGAGTTGTCGGCGGATGAACTGGCGTCGTGCTCCAGCACCACGGTGCTCGCATCGTTGTTCTCGCTCTTGAAGGTGATGGCGCCCGGTGAGCCCGGAACGGCACCGATATCGTAGCGGCCCGTGTACGTGCCCGGACGGATGCTGAAGGTGACGTTGCCCGTGGCACCCTGGTTCATCAACGCGTTCACCGCTGCGGTGACGGTCGCGAAATCGGGGTTCGCACCACCAATGGTCTTGGTACCGCTGAGCTGTGCATTCGCATTGGCGCTGATCGCGCAACCGAGAACGATGGTGTAGAGGTGTTTCATGGCTTGGTCATTCTATCGAGCAGTCCTTTGCCCTTGTTCAACAAGGTACCACCATTCGTCGACTGCTGAGGCGTGCCACTCGGAACGGAATTCCCTGTATCCGCCTTAGCCTTAGCCTCTCCCCCTTCCTCTTTGCATAAATAGCCCGGATCGTAGCTACGCAGGCGTGCGATGTCATCGTTGCTTGTCTTGATGTAAAGCTCGATGTTCCGGATCATCAGGCGCCCGCCCACCTGCTGTCCGTTCTTCCATTGTGCGTCACCGGGCATGAACTCGATGCGGCTGAACTGCTCCTTCACCTTGTTCCAAAGGGTGAAGCTGTTGGTCTGGCTCTCTTTGATCGCCGGGCGTGCACAGTATTGTTCGCCCCAGGGCATCTTTTCCTTGCAGCAGATGCGCACCACGTCCTCCACCAATTGTTTGCCCTGCGCGTTCAGCACGGTCGTACTGCTCGCTTCGAAATAGTCCCTGATGAGCATCTTCCCCAAGTATGCGCGGATGCGGCCTTCATCACCGTTGCGAAGGATGTCCACCGTGTAGTCCAACGCCTCTCGATCACTGGCGAATGCAGGTATCTCCACGGTCGGCAGTGTGGCGTTCACTCTTCGGGTCTTCTTCTCCTCGTCCACGATATTGAAGGTGGGTAGCGCACGCAAGTCCTCGGCGCTGTAAGTTTTCGTGGCTCCGGTGGTGCGCTCGACATCCTGCGTCACCATGTTATTCTTCAGCGGACTGGTTATCGCATCCCGGTAGAAGCGTGTTTCCACCGTTTCGTTGATGGTCGTCACGGTGGTGTAGTCCGTGGCTTCGTCGTAACTGATCTCGAAGGGTATGCTGAACGAGTTCGGGTTGTGCCATGTGGCTTTGGCACCGGGCTTCATCCGCACGTAGTGCAGATCGCCGATGATGCGGTAGTAGCGCTGCCCGAGGAAACTCTGCATGTTGCCGTTCACGATGGCCATGACCTCTTCGTTGCTCGGCGTGGGTATGCCATGGTACTCGTTATAGCTCACCAAGCTCTCGCGATAGCTGGCGGGACTTCCCGTGTGGTAGCGTACGGTGCACCCCGCTTCCACCTGCGCGTTGGGATATTCGGGGATGTTCGCGTTGTACCAACTGGTGTAGCCACGCTCCCAGAACCATTGCGTGTACGTGCTGCTCCACACCTTCTTGGTGGGCCCAGGATCGAGCACCAGCTTGATGAGCCCTGGCTTTGTGAGGTCTTTGATGATCTGGGCATCGGTGGGCTGGGCGTACGCTGCCAGAATAGAAAGGCAGCTGCCGACGAGGAGTAGGATGTAACGGTATCGCATGGCATGGGAGGGTTGACTCCACGAACTTGACCAGTTCCGCCAACGTGTCGTCGAATGATCGGGTGAACGGCCGAAAATGAAGGGTGAACGTGCTCACAACGTAGGAATGCACGCCATCGGGCCTCCTTGTGGATCTTGCCATACAGGGAGGCTTAATGCACCGAGCCGCACATACGCTTGCTCCACTGCGGTGATGCGCTGCGGATCCGCTGGGCCGCTTTGCTGGATGCGCAAGTGGTGCGGACTCTGGAGCTTCGGTTCCACCGTCCCCCACGCGCTGGACGATCCCCGTACGGGATCAACGTGTGTCCAGCCTCGATCCCGCGTTCGCGATGCTTCTTGCGAGTATGTCCCAGCGGCTCAGCTCATACATGATGCAGGGCGTATTCGAACATGTCCACAGAGCCTTGCGCTCAAGGAACGTCGCTGTTGGCCAAGGCGTTCTTGTAGATGACGGATCTGAACGGCTGGCTCATGGAGCACAGGCGACCATGGACCAGTTCCCGCAGTGCCGTCCCAAGCACGTACCTTCACGGCCACCGAAGCGCCCGATGAGGATCCATTGGCACATGCCTCCGACCGTGCGAACTCATTTCGAGAGCGAACTGCGCGCCAGTGAGAAGGCACGGGTACTGGGGGATCAAGCGCGTGAATGGCATCACCTCGAACGTGCGCATATCCTGGGCCAACATTGGCCACGGGAACACAATGCGGTGCATTGGCGCATGCTCGTGTTCGGGTTCCGCATGAAGAGCAAGAAAGAGATCATCGGTCAGATACCACGACTGGTCTTCGGTGGTGTCAAGAGCTTTGTGGGAACAGTACCGCTCGGGAATACCGGTGGTGCGAACGTGCCAGCTTTACGGCACATGCCATTGCCGGTGGATCTTGGGCACATCCTCACAACGTCCTGATCCGCGCCATCAGCGCCTCCTTGTGGGTCTTGCCTACGGGAAGGCTTAATGCACCGAGCCGCACATACCCTTCCTCCACCGCGGTGATGCGACGCGTGTCGACCAGGTAGCTCCGGTGGATGCGCAAGTGGTGCGGGCTCTTCAGCTTCTCTTCTACTGCGCCCAACGTACTGGTGATGACGTACTTCTTCGATGGAGTGAACAGCGTAACATAGTTGTCATCGGCCTCGGCGTAGAGGATGTCGTCGATGGCCACCTTCACCAGCTTGCCTTTCTCGCGGATGAAGATGCTATCAGCGATGACGAACTCGTTACGCTGGTGCTCCGTTGGTGCAGCGGTGGCATCCACATTGTTCGCAAAGCGCGCCAGAGCGAGTTCGATCTGCGTGCGCAGGTCGTTCTCGTCAAAGGGCTTGATGATGAAGCCCGCCGGCTGCAATGGTTTTACGCGCTCCAACGTGGCCTTGTCGCTGTGGCTGGTGACGAAGATGAACGGTGTGGTGTGCTTCGCCCTGACCTTCTCCGCCAGCTGCACCCCATCGGGCCCATCGCCCAGGTTGATGTCCAGCAGCAGGAGGTCGGGCTTCCGGGCCGCCACCTCGGCCATGGCGTCCAAGGCGTTGTCGCATACGGCGCACACCTCATGGCCCAGTTCCTCCAGGTGCGCGTGCAGGTCTTCCGCGATGATCGGGTCATCTTCCACTATAAGAATGCTTACAGCCTTCATCCGCGTGCAAGGTGGAAATTCCGGATGACCAATTCAACCACAGTACCCGAATCGCTACGTACGCTCCATTGCGCCTTGAGCTTGGTGGCGAAGGTCCTGATCATGCCCCACCCGAAACCGGTGCTCTCCGCGCTGCGCGTAGCCTGTGCATCGTAGCCCACGCCATTATCCTCTACAGCGATATGCAGGGTATCATCCACACGACCCAGGCGGATGGTGAGGATACCAGGGCCGGCGTTCGGCCATGCATACTTCAGTGCATTGGTGATCAGTTCGTTGAGTATCAACCCGATCGGTACGGCCGTGTCCACATCGAGGTCGAGGTCCTCGACCTGACACTTGAGGGATACCTGCTCAACGCGGTCGTAGCTGCTGATCAAACTCCCGGCGAGCTTTTGAACATACTCCTTCATGCGCACTCCAGTGAGGTCGCCCTCGCGGTAGAGGTCCTGGTGGATGAGGGCCATGCTCTTCACGCGGAGCCGACTGTCGTTCACGGCCTCCTTCGCCTTCTCGTCGGTGATGCCCCGGCCCTGTATGCTCAGCAGGCTGCTCACGGTCTGCAGGTTGTTCTTCACGCGGTGGTGGATCTCGCGGACAAGGAGTTCTTTTTCTTTCAGCTGCGCTTCGATGATGGCGTTCTTCCGGGCTAGTTCCGCCTCTCCCCTGCGCTTCACTCGGTAGGCTCGCAGCGCAAAGAGCGCAACAAGCAACAGCAACAGGGCGCCCGTTGCGATGGCTTTGATGGTGAAGGAGCGCTGGTTCAACTGCGCCTCATTCTCCTTCAGCTGCATATCCTTTTTGTCACTCTCGTACTTCTCCTGCATTTCGGTGATGCTGGAGAGCTTCTCCACCGTGAACACGCTATCGCGCCATTGACTGAAGAGTCGCTGGTGGTGCAAGGCGCTGTCTGGTCGACCTACCCGTTCGAACCACTCGGCTAGGTCTTCATGGGCGCGGGCGATCTGTTGGAGGATGCGCATCTCGTGCGCGTTAGCCCAACCGCTGTCCAGGGCTGTGCGCGCCTCGTTCATTCGCCCGAGCGCCATCAACGTTCTTCCCTTGCCCAGGAAGGCCATGGTGCGCGTATGGTCATCCTCGTTGTAGGCGGTGCGTTGCAATGCGGCTTCATAGGCTGCGAGCGCCCCATCGATATCCCCAAGAGCAGTGTAGGAATTGCCCAGGTTGAGCCAAGCGCTGGCGGCATGAGCAGACTGGCCAATGGCGTCCAAGTCCCCAGCCGCCCGCCGATAGATAACGGCGCTACTGTCGTGTGCCCCTCGTTCTTGATGGATGTTACCGATGTTGTTGAGCACGTTGGCCGTCCAGATCGTATCCCTCATGGCCGTAAATCCGCGTCGCGCCAATTGGAACCGGTCCAAAGCGCCCTGTAGATGACCCTGCTCGATAAGGACACCACCGATGTTGTTGTGCAACATGGCCGTGTACCATACATCGCCGATGTGCTCGAACAGATCCAACGCCCGTGTGTAGTGTACCATCGCCTCGTCATAGTCACTCCTTGTGGCGTAACACATCCCTTGGAAGTTCTCGCCCTTGGCGATGTGGAAGGTGTCCACCGCCTGCCGAGCGATCTCCGTGTATTGCTGCGCATGGGCCAGCGCCACGTCGGGTTCAGTGAATACGGTAGCACGAACCAACTCGGTGAGGACGGGAAGTCGCGTGGTGTCGTTAGGCAGGCCGATAAGCCGGGTGCGCAGTGCCTCGACCTGCGCCTGGCAAACGGATGCACAGATGGCTGCGAACAAGAAGTGGGAGAGTCGCACGGCAGAAAGATCGTGCTTTCATCGGAAAACAATGAGCCATGGTCGATACACCTGAACTCGAAGTACTCACCTATCTGTTCGATCGGGGTTAACCCACGCCCGATACGGATCCAACGGGAAACATGCACTGATGAGGTTGGCCAGCAATACGACGTTCTTTTCCCGTGGAACTCCATTCGTTCCCTTGCCACCCCTCTTTAAATGATCAGTTCAAGCCGTCACTCAGGCTGAAGTTGGTGGACTTGGACGTGGCCCACCACTCCGTAACATGCCCTCTGATCGATCGCGTAAACCGACCTTCGTGGCACCATGGACAACATCTTCGACCGCACGATCTGCGATGCTCACATCGCCCGCATCCACACGCTCACCGCTGGAACACGGCCGCAGTGGGGAAAGATGAACGCGGCGCAGATGCTCGCCCACCTGAGCAAGCCCTACGAGATGGTGTGCGACCCGAACTACGCGGCCACGCATAAGCGACCCAATGGCCTGGCGCGCTTCCTGCTGAAGAGCTTCCTGAAACCCATCGTCGTGGGGCCCAAACCATACGCCAAGAACTCACGCACAGCGCCGGAATTCGTGGTGGCCGATGAGCGCGTGTTGGAGGTGGAGCGAAAGCGCTTGATCGGCTACATCGACCAAGTGCAGGCCTGGGGCGCGAAGCACTTCGAGGGCAAAGACAACCACAGCTTCGGCGTGATGAGCGCGCAGGAATGGAACAACCTGTTCGCGAAGCACCTGGACCACCACCTGCGGCAGTTCGGGGTGTAGCATCCAGGCACCTGAACACCGCCACCGGTCAGTGTGAGATCACCAAGGGAATGCGGCAAGTCTCTGAGTGCACCTTCAGTTCAAGGACGTATTCTCCGGGCGCTAGATAGGGCAGAGCGATGTCCCCTGATCCGCTGACGACCGCCTCCGCCAGTAGCGCTCCGTTCAGCTCATAGATCCGGGATCGACCTGCCGGGTCGGCACCTTCCACATGTACGTACCTGTCCGCGGGGATCGGGAAGGTATGTCCCACCCGTTCCGACGCAGGCCCGGGAAATGGACCCATAGGCACCGCCATCACCCATAACGCCGGAGCTTGCCCAGGGGCCCACTCGTTCCCGATGTACACTTCTCCAGGACCGGTCCACGCAAGGGCCTCCGCTTGTAGTGGACCTGCTTGAATGGGATGGCGGACATGCTCCCGGCTGAAGAAACGGTGGTCCTCGAACCCGCTGAACACCCAGAGGAAGGGCACGGTCGATCCCTCGTCATGTCCGAGCAGGGCAAGCTTACCGGTCGCTCCGTCGTACGCGGCGTCCGTCACAAGCCCTTGCACATCGAACACGGTACGCCGCAACGCGACATGATCCCCGGGTAACGCCGGTAGCGCATACACCTGGGTATGCCCATCGATCCAATCCTTCGTGAAGAGGAACAACGAATCTTCCATGGCGACTAGCGCTTCGCAATCCCAGTACGTGTTGTCGGGTGCGGGGGCGAAGTCGAGCTGATCCTCGTATCGGAAGCGGATGGTGTCCACACCGATCGTTGCGACATCACTGGTAAGCTGCGCCAGCGGGAATCGGTAGATCCGAAGGTCCGTCCGGCTGCCGGCGTTATTGCCGACATCCGCGACATAGACATGGGTGCCGTCGCTGACGATGGCCTCCCAGTCCACATTGGTGGCATTACTCAACGTTACCTGCTGCAGCACATCACCGTTCTCCTCGGCGATGCGGTACAAGGCATTCTCATTCCCGCTGTCGAGGATGACCCATGTGTCCGATCCGATCCTCAATAACCCACTAACCTCATTCAACAATGGAGGCAGTTCCGTGATCAGCTCGGGTGATAGCGGCTGCGTGCGTATCGCGGCAGGGAGCAGCCAAAGCAGAGCCACAATGGGTATCCACCCACGACAACGATCCTGCTTGATGCCAGTGCACGTTCGCATAGTCCTGCACAAGTTACACAGAACATCCACCGAGGCCCTCTGCGCTAGCCGACCACTTTCCCATCATCCATCTCGATGATACGATCGGTGCGGGCTGCAAAATCATTGTCGTGCGTGACCACCAACAGGCTCTGTTCATGGTGCGCTGAAATGCTCTTGAAAATGTCGAAAACGTTGCCGCTGTTCTTGCTGTCCAGATTGCCCGTAGGTTCATCGCCCATGATGATCAACGGATCGTTCACCAACGCACGTGCGATGGCGACGCGTTGCTTCTGTCCTCCGCTCAACTGGTTGGCGCTCTTCAAGGCGTGGTCGTGCATGTCCAATTCGCGCAGCCGCTGCATGGCGCGGTGCTCCACCTCCTGGGTGCTGTGCTTTCCCAGCTTCAAGCCGGGCAGCATCACGTTCTTCAGCACACTGAATTCGGGCAACAGGTAGTGGAACTGGAAGACGAAACCGATCTTCTCGTTCCGGATCCGCGCCAGGCGTTCGCCGCTCAAGCCGCGTGTAGGCTCCCCATCGATCATCACCTCACCCTCGTAGTCCGTGTCCATGGTGCTGAGGATGTAGAGCAAGGTGCTCTTGCCGCAGCCGCTCTTGCCGGTGATGCTCACGAACTCTCCACGCTTCACCACCAACGAGACCTTCTTCAAGACCTGAACGGTCACCGGGTCGTGGAACGACTTGATGACATCGTGCACTTCGAGTATGTTCTCCGTGGCCTTCATTTTCCTCGGATGATCTCCACCGGATCCACCTGACTCGCCTTGCGCGCGGGGAACCAGCCCGCGATCCATGTGGTGAGCAGCGCGAAGGTGACGGCGATGATGTAGTACTTCGGATCGTAGTCCACCGGGAAGGTGGTGATGGTGGGCAGGGCCGCCGTGATGAAGGGGATGTTGTCCACCACGTTCTGCATGACGAAACCGAAGATCAGTCCGGCGAGGCCACCGGTGAAGCCGATCACCATGCTCAGGAGCAAGAAGATCCGCCGCACATCACTCCCACTGAAGCCGGTGGCCTTGAGGATGGCGATGGCATCCAGCTTCTCGTAGATCATCATGTTGAGGATGTTGTAGATGCCGAAGCCGGCTACGATCAACAGCACCACGCCGACCGCATAACTGATGATGTTACGCACGTCGCTACCGGTCTCGAACTGGGCATTGGCGGTCTGGATGTCGAGCGCATCCACATCGAACCGTGCTTGGAATTCCTTCGCCAAGGCCGGCGCCGACAGGATGTCCTTCAACTTCACGTTGATGTCGGTGAAGTAGCTGCCAGGTCGCGCAAGGAGCTTTTGCACCGTCTTGATGTTGGCGAAACATTGCACCTTGTCCAGATCGGCAAGGCCGCTTTGATAGATGCCCACCACCCGCAACAAGGCACGATCGCCCGTGGCGGTGGTCACCTGCACATTCTCCCCGATGCCGGTTCCCATCAGGTCCGCCAAGCCTTTGCCGAGGACCACGGTGTTCTGCCCGGCCACCAGGTCCTGTGGATCACCTTGCACCAAGTAGTCACGGAACTGGTAGTAGCGCACCTCCTGCATCACATCCACGCCGCTCACCTGGGCGTTCAGGTCCACGGTGCCCACGTTGAAGAAGACCTGCGCCACCAAGCGCGGCGAGACCGCCAACACGCGTGCATCGTTCTCCAACGCCTGCATGATCGCCGTCGCGTTACGCAGCCTCGGCAATTCGTCCTTTGGCTTCACCGAACGAATGAAATGGTGCGCGCTATCGGCACCTGCCGCGGTGCCTTGTGCCCACGCCTGTTCGATCGGCTGTTGCGGCGAGACCTTCAGCTCGTTGTACAACCGCACGTGGGGCGTGCGGTTCAGGATCAGTCCATCCAGCAAGCCGTTCAACCCGTTCATGAACCCCAATAGCGTGACGAACATGGTGATGCTGAAGGTGACGCCCACGGCCGCGATCACGCTCTGCTTCAGCTTGGCGCGGAGCAGGGTGATGGCGATGGAGAGCAGCAGGCGCATCGCTGATCACGGTTTGTAGAGCGTGGTGGTGGCATCGATGCCTTCCAACACCTCCACGCGTTCCATGTCGCGGATGCCGAGCTTCACCGCCGTGCGTTCTTCGGGACCGGTGAGGACGAACGCACCATCGACGATGTAGGATGCCGGAATGGTGAGCGCCCTTTCCTTCTTCTGGAGCACGATGCTGGCCTCGGCCGTGAGGTTCGGGTAGAGCGTGGGAGGCCGCTCGACGAACGCGGCGTTGATGCGGAAGGTGCGCGACCGTTCATCCATCAAGGGCACGATCCGCGTGACCGATGCGCGGAAGGCCTGGTCGCGGTAGCTGTCCAAGGTGATGAAGGCCTCCTGCCCGACCTGCACACGCGTGATGTCGTACTCATCCACCTCCAGTTCCAAGTACAGGTCCGTGGCACTGCCGATCACCGCTACGGCCCGCTGCGTGGTGGCGAGTTCGCCGGGCTCGATCATGATGTCGTACACGATGCCATCGATGAGGCTTCGCGGCGTGCGGTCATCGTTCCCCGCTCCGCTGATGGCTGCGCTGTTGCGCGCCACATCCAACTCGGTGCGCAAACGGTTACGGGTCTCTTCCAGTGCCTTCTGCGCACGGGAATAAGCCGCCTTGCTTCCGTTGAAGGCCAATTCACGCTGGTCCAATTCACTCTTGCTGCCGATGCGTTGTTCCCACAAGGCTCGCTGCCGCGCGTAGTTGGTGCTGTCCAGCGTGTACTTGTCACGCGCTTGTATGACCGCTTCGCGCAGTTGCGTCAACACGGGACCACTGTCCGACACGTTCTGTTCCAACAAACGCAATTGGGCGTCCGCACTTCGGGCAGCGGCCGCGCTGGTACGGTCGTCCATCCGCAGGATGGGCTGGCCCGCTTTCACCGTATCGCCTTCGCGGACCAATAGCGCCGCCACGGTTCCATTCACGGCGGGGAACACTTGGTACTGGCCTACCGCCTTCACGATGCCGCTGGCGTACACGCTTTCGGTGATGAGCGCAGCCGTTGGCGTGGTGGTCTCCCGCTCCTCTGCGCAACCAACGAACAACAGGACGGGTAAAGCGAAGGAGATGATCGATCGGCGCATGATGCGAAGTTCGACATGGAACCCACATCCCGAAAGGACGACCGTCAGGCCATTGAGCGAGATCAGATGTCCCGTGGTGGTCCAATGGTCGAGAACACTGAACTTCGCCCGGCGGAAACCACATGACCATGTCCAGCATCAGCAGCAACAAAGCCCCCGAGCCCGTAGGCCACTACCCGCATGCCCGCCGCGTGGGCGATCTGCTCTTCCTCAGTGGTGTGGGCCCGCGCGAACGGGGCACCAAGAAGATCCCCGGGGTGGAGCTGAACGCCGATGGTACGATAGCCTCTTACGACATCGAAACGCAGGTGCGCAGCGTGTTCCAGAACGTGAAGTGGATCTTGGAGGACAGCGGCAGCAGCTGGGAGAAGATCGTGGACGTGACGGTGTACCTCACCAACATGAAGGACGACTTTCCCACGTACAACCGCTTGTGGAAGGAGTACTTCGAAGTGGATCCGCCGTGCCGAACGACGTTGGAGATCAATTGCCTGCCAACGCCGATCGCCATTGAGCTGAAGGTTATTGCGACGATCTGAGCCGAGCGGTACATTCCCCACAGAAACCGGGGTCGGCCTCGTCCATGCTGCTAAGACGTTCAACTGCGTCACGCATTACACAGCTCAGGTTCGGGCAATGCGGCAGCTTTCGATCGTGCCCCAACTCGTGCACAACCACCTTCTTCAACCGATCGAAGAAGAGCACGCTCTTGCCGTCGCCTAGACGAGAGGTGCTAACCACGCAGCTCGGCCCTCCGACATAGCCAAGCCCGAAGATCCCAAAATCCCTGTACTTCCACGCGGGCTCCTTGATCGCCCCATTGCTGTCGTACTTCGTTGTACTGATATCCTGCTGTGTAATGCCGATCACGAAGTCCACGCTATCTGGTTTTATGGACCCCAGCCAAGCGATCAAAGTGTCCGCACGGTGCCGTGGAGTGCGGACGTTGATGTAGGCTTGCGGCGGAAGGTTTCGGCGGGCGAACAACAATGCCGTTGCTCCGTGCTCGCGTGAAATGGCCGCTCGAACACTGTCCAACACTGCGGTCGGAACCTCGCCTAATGGCTGAATGGCTATCACCGGTGCTTCAACACCCGAGTTCTGTTGTCGTGGCCGCTCATTCGTTCCGCACGCCGCCAGAAAAAAAGCAATGCAAGCTATAGCAGAGCGCATGCCCGAAGATCGTACACGGCGTGCCTCACCGCTTCACCACCACCCGCGCACTCTTCGGCGCCTGCCCTTCAACCCGCACCATCACCAGGTACAAGCCTTCCTTCCAGTCTTGTAACAGTTCGAGCGATTGCAGTGCGTTGAAGAAATTCACCTGTTCGGCATGTACACGACTGCCCGTAGCGTCGAACACTTCGATCACCGCGCGCTGACCGAAGAGGGATGGGTCAGCAACGATGTTCACCCTATCGCTGGCGGGGTTCGGGTAGATCCGAAGGTCGTCGCCCGCACCGCTCGCATCGTCATCCAACGGCGGTACATCGCCGATAGCGGTGATGCAACCGGGATCGGTAACGCGCGCCACCACCACATCATCGTAGAAATGGTAGGCTGAATTGAAACTGTTGATCGCGCCCTCGTGGGTGTAGGACGCACGGTCGGGGAAGAAGCTACCGACGGTGATGTGGTCAAAGGCCGCGTCCGGCACCACGATCCCGCAGATGTTCGTCCATGCGCCCTTCTCCACCATCGCGTAGGTGACCACTTGCGGTTCGGCGTCGAAGGGAGCGTAGCTGCGTTCGACCGTGGGCCCCACGGTCAGCAAAGCGCCCAAGCCGTTCACCTTCACGGGTGAGCCTTCGGAGAGCACGGCGTTGAAGGAGACCAGATAGGGTTCGCCGGGAATGAGCGGCTCGCTGAGCGGTGCCTGGATGTATTCCCTGTACCCCTCTATCTCCAAGGCGAGGGCACCGGCCATGCCTTTGCCCGATCGCGGCAGGTTCCGGTTCAAGGTGACCACGATGATCTGCGCAGGCGCTTCTCCCTTGAGGTCGTGGGGCATACAACTGCTGTATGCGTCCGACGACCCGCCATGCAAGCGTGGCCAGCCGGGTGCCAGTGGAATGCCCAAGCCTGCCACGTCCGCGATGCTCGGCACGCCGCCCTGGCAATAGGCGCCTTGTTCGATGGAAGGATTCGCGAGCAGCACCGGCCCCAGGCAGGTTTCATCCACGCAATCGTTGGCGGTGAGCGAAGGAGTGATGAAGAGCCCGAGGCGACCTTGCACCGGGGTCGCATTGCGCCAACTGTAGAGGCGCACGTAGTAGTCCTGCCCGCTGGTGAGCGCTGGTAGCACCAGGATGTTGTCACTGCACGCCATGCTCGTCAGGCTGCCGGGTGTTCCGCTGAAGAGCTCCAATGTCAGATCCGCCGTGCCATGGCCCACCACGATCCGCGCGGGTTGGTTCGTGGCGGTGAAGCGGAACCAGATGTCGTCATCGGCGGTATCGTCCGTGCTGCAGTCCGCGCCGGGCAAGCTTTGTGTGGCGCCTGTTGTGGTGAAATAGTGCGAATAGGAAGTGCCGTACCCGACTTCCACCGCACCGGTGGCTTCGTCGTTGTTCCGGTCCTGTACCCAGGTACTGAACATGCAGAGTTCGTCGAGCGCACTACCGGGCGTGTAAACGCGATAGAAATAGTCGCGCCCCACTTCCAACCCGGTCAAGCTGCGCGGGGCACCACCGCAGCTCACCAGGTGTGCCTGGAGCGTATCGGGGATGGAGCTCAGCGTATCGTACACCTCCACCCGAAGGCCGAAGAGCAAGTTCGGTTCGCCAAAGAGCGTATTCCGCGGCAGTGCATGCACGGTATGGGCCGCATCCGTGGCCGTGAAGCGGTACCACGTGTCATCATCGCTGCTCACCTGCCCGCAGAAATGCGTGTGGCTCTGCGTGGCGCCATAGCTGCTTCCATTGTGGAGCGGCCCGCTGGAAGAGCTCCCGAAGGGCACCTCGATCGCTCCGGTGATCTCATCGTTGTTGACCTGTGCGATGTACGGCAGGAAGTCGCTCAACCCATTGCTGGCATAGCGGACGTAGTACGTGACACCCGCCGTGAGCCCGGTGAACCCTGCCCGCCAGCTGTTCACGCAGGCAAGACTGGTAAGGTTGCCGCATGTTCCGCTGAACAATTCCGCGGAACCCGTCATCCCCGATCGGGGATAGGCCGCCACGAACATGGCCTGATCATCCGTGGCAGTGAAGGTGTACCAGAGGTCCTTGAGATTGGGCCCGCAGGTGCTGGTGCCCACCGCTGCATCGTCCGCATACGTCAGGGGTTGCTGAGCCACCTCCTCCATGCTGAGCAGCGGCAACGGAAGCGCACCACCGCATTCATCGTTCACGATGCCCTCGGTGACACCCACACGGAAGGCCGTGGCGGATGTGCTGTTCGAATAGACGCGAACGAAGTAGTCGGTCCCTGGCGTGAGCCCGTTCACCCGGAGCGGTTCATAATAGCCGAAGTCCTCATCGCACGCCAAGCTCGTGAGCGAACCACACGAGCCTGAAAGCACCTGCGAATACACCTGTGTGCTCGTAACCGTGGGTTCCACATGCACGAGGTGCTGGGCTGCCGTGGCGGTGAAGGTGTACCAGACATCGCGTGGCTGGGTGTTCGTGCATGCCGCTGCTCCTATGGCCGCGCCACCGGTGTGCCCATGCACGAAGCCTTGGCCACCTTGATAGGGTTGAACATCCAGAGCGGTCGCACTGGCACAATCATCGTTACCTGGTTGCGCCACGATCCGGATGCGTGTTTCGTTGAACGAGAAGTTGTCCCCGATCTTCAGGTAGTACGTTTCGCCAACGGTGAGGCCGGTCACCGACCATGGATCGAAAAGACTGGCGGAGCTGACACATGTGAGTGCACCGCAGGATCCGCTATAGACCGCACCGCGTTGTCCATCGGTACTGAACACGGTAACCGAAGACGTAGGCGCCACGAAGCTGAGCCACACATCGCTGTTGCGCGTGTCGCAGGGTACTACGCTGCTGGTGCCAGTACGCGTGGTGACCGTCACCTCCTCTGGTTCTTCGCCGCTGAGCGCAACAGCGATGGGAAGGGCGCCGGTGCATTCATCATTGGTGGCGCTCTCGCACACATCGCCCAACAGGCGCAGCGTGTAGTCCGTGCCTTCGCTGTGCAGGCGGATGCGATACTCCTGGCCGGGTGTAAGTCCGGTGGCCTTGGTGGCATCGCACGCCACGCTGGTGAGCGCGCCACATGTGCCGCTGTACCATTGGATCACCGGCTCCACGCCGTAGAGCAGCTCGTATGCGAAGTGCTCTGTTGCCGCCGTGGCGGTGAAGCGGTACCAGACATCATCATCGGAATCGCCTGGGGCCACCGAGCATGCGGGTTGCGATACGGTGGCGCCGAGGCTCGCCATATCCGTCACCGGGCGCAACACGGGCGCTGCAGGTCGAGCGGTGAGCTGCGTTGCGTTCGGGCATTCGTCGTTGGGTGCCGCGGATATCACGGCCAAGCCCATGGTGCAGTTGTCGTTCGACTCGTCGCAACCCAGGGCGCCGTTCATCGCCCGGATGAAATAGACCGACCCGATCGTAAGGCCGGTGAGCGCCTGATAGGGTTGCCCCTGCAAGCTGTTGAGACCATCGAAACACTGCAAGGAGGTGAGCGACCCACACGTTCCGCCGAGCACTTCGAGTATGCGGGCATCCGTCTCAGGTCCCTCGGTGCGCACCCAATGCGTGGTGGCAAGCGCCGTGAACTTGTACCAGCCGGTACGTCGGTTAAGGGTGCCGCTGCACGTGGTGGCGGGCACGGGAGGCAGGCTCGGGAACACGTTCCCGTTCACGTAGGTGAACGACGCCAGGTTGGTGCTCGACACCGGTAGCTCGAAGGCCCGCTCGCAGGTGAAGTTGTCAACCGTTTGGGCGGAGGCTACGACCGGGAACGATGCAAGCAGGAGGAGGAGCGATCGGCGCATGGCGAAGGGCTTTGGATGCGCCAAGGGAGCACCATTGCAAGTCGGGAACAAGCCCGATCGATCGAACGCGGGGAATAGTGATCGAACGTCACCCCGCGAACCGCATCTCCACCAAGGTGCCCGACGGGGCGCCCTGCGCATCCTTCAGGTCCTCCACCAGGAAGCCGCCCTGACTGCGCATGCGCTGGGTGAGCAGCTCCAAACGCTCGCCGGTGAGCTTCAGCCCCAGGGAGGTGCGACCCGGTGTCGGTGCCTTCTGCGTGCGTCCGACGCCGTTGTCCTGCACGCGACAGGTCACCACACCATCCACTTGGAAGAAGTGTACCTCCAGCCGTTTCGGGCCTTGCTTCGGTGCCAGGCCATGCCAGATGGCGTTCTCCACGAAGGGCTGCACCAAGAGCGAGGGCACCTGTGGTTCCTCGTCCAGCAGGGCTTCGTCGGCGGTGATCGACCAGGTGAGGTCATCGCCCAAACGAAGCTGCTCCAGGCGGACGTAGTCGTTCAGGAAGGCGATCTCCTCATCCAGCCCGATGTGATCGCGCACACTGTGCTCGAGCACGTTGCGCAGGATGCGGGCGAAGCCTTCGAGGTACTCCTCCGCCCGTTCGTGATCGCCCTTCAACGACAGCGCACGGATCGCGTTCAAGCAGTTGTGGATGAAGTGCGGGTCCATCTGCGTGCGCAGCACCTTCAACTTCAGCAGGCCATTGATCTCCTCGATGCGCGCTTGCTGTTCGTTCAATTCCGCGTTCAACTTCTCCAGCACATCGGCG
>JAEUTC010000166.1 GCA_016787985.1 Flavobacteriales bacterium
GAGCCAGTTGTTGCCGTTCCCATTGTTGAGGAAGGCACCCGACCAGGATGCCACGTCGAGGAAGCCGTCGTTGTTCAGGTCGCCCACTGCACTGGTCGATGGTCCATCCAGGTCTGCCATGAAGCCCATGTCACCATTGCCGTAAAGAATGGCTCCTGCCCCGAGGATGTCGAGATAGCCATCGTTGTTGAAGTCATGTGTCGCCCACTCGATGGATTGCTGGGTGAACAGGTCGAGCCCTGAACCGGCCGTCACGTTCGTGAACGTGCCGTTCCCATTGTTGCGCATGAGTTTGTGGTAACCGCTGGAGCTAGAGCCGATCATCACGTCGATGTCGCCATCATTATCGAAATCACCCCATGCGCTCGACCATGACTGGTGGTTGTCGGAGAGACCGAGCTCCGGTGCTACGTTGGTGAAGGTGCCGTCACCATTGTTCCGCATAAGAAGATCCGTTGCGTCGCAGCCGCACTTGGCCACGAACATGTCGATATCTCCGTCGCCATCGTAGTCGATCCACTGCGAGCCATAGTTCCCGCAGGTCTCGCCGAGACCGCCTTGAACGAAGCTCAAGTTTCCCTCGCCATCGTTGATGAAGGCGACGTTTGCATCCACGTCATGGCAGGAGAAGGCGTCCAAAGCCCCATCATTGTTCACGTCCACGAAATTCGTCCGCTGGCAGAAGATGTACTCAGCGAAATCAACGATGCTGTAAGCCGTTCCATCATCATTTGCGATGGCGAACGATGCCCCGCTACCACCACCGTAGATCAGGTCGTTGTAGCCGTTGCCATCGATATCACCTGCGGCGATGCTCCAGGAAGGTGAATTCTCCGCTACTGCGGTGGGGATGTTGACGGACTGAAAGCCACCACCGGCGATCTGGTACTGGATGTTGATGTTGCTGGTGGAGGCGCGGACCACATCGTCCAAGTGGTCGCCGTTCATATCCACGATGCAGTCTCCACCCGTTAGCCCGAAGATGCTGGAGGGCGTGAAGGTGACCATACCGTCCACTGGGGCCACCGGCTCCACGAGTTCGAGCAGGAAGGAGAATCCATCGGCGGTCCAGTTATTGTCAAAGGCGATGCGGTAGATCACACCCGCTTGCACATCGAATACGGCGGTGGAGGCCAGGTTGGAACCGCTGATATCGTCGTTGCCCGCCACGCAGCTCAACGCTCCGCAGTTGCCTTGATAGACGTGGAAGCGGGTATCGGTGTTGGAGCCCAGGTCCGTGGTGATCCGAACGGTGGTGTCCTCGGCCACCGTGAATCGATACCACTCCGCGTTGGACGCGGTACCCGTATTGATGCACAAGGGCGAGGGGGCTTCCGGGCCATCTACAGCAGTTACAACGTAGACCCCGGGGGTGATGCTTTGCGCTGTGCTACAGCTGTTCTGGGCGATGCTGCCCGTGACAGCTGTGGTCAACAGGATCAGAGTGGTGAGTGTTCTCATGGGTTCGCAGGTATGCTTCATTGACGTGATCCTCGGTGCTTCTGGTGCCTTGGGTGGATCAAAGCTTGGTGAATCGGGCGGTTCGCGTGGTGCCTTCGAACTGGGCCCGAACGGTATACAAGCCAGCCAGTAGACCGGAAACGTCCACCGTCATATCCACCGGTCGGCCTTGGTAGACCACGCTTCCACGCGCATCGATGAGGGTGATGTCCACTGCCACGCCTGCATTGAGGCCCAGCAGCAGGTGGTCCTGGGCAGGGTTCGGGTAAACCGCGAACAAGGCTTCTTCCGCATCGGTCTCCACCGCCGTGCTGGGGCTTTCCACCGCGGTGAACGTGCTGTTGATGTCCACATCGGTGTACACGTTCGTAAGACCGGACGGCCAGAGCACACGCACCTCCTCGATCACTTCATCGTTACCGAGACCGAAATGGGCCATCAAACTGCTCATGTACCGGAAACCATCGCCACTGCGTACCTCCCGGATCTGGGTGCCGAGCGGTGTGGTCACCAGAATACGCGCACCAATGCCATTACCATTGCTCACGGTGCCTACCGTGTGCACCTTCAACCAGTTCATCGCGCCACCATTGTTGTACCGGATCGATGTCCCTCCCAGGATGTCGAGGTAGCCATCATCGTTCAGGTCACCTATGGCATGGTTGCCGACGTTCACGGCCAGTTCGAAGGTGAGGTCGCCCGTACCGATGTACAACGCACCTCCACCGAGGATGTCCAAACGGCCATCGTTGTTGAAGTCGTGGGTGGTCCATTCGGTACTGAGTCCTGTATGCGTGTCCAAGCCGGAGCCAACGGTCACATCCGTGAAGGTGCCGTTATCGTTC
>JAEUTC010000211.1 GCA_016787985.1 Flavobacteriales bacterium
GGTTTCCCCGCCATCACCTGCGAAGGCAGCGCGGCAACGGCCTGCGGTCCGGTAGTGCCCGGCTGCACCACGTGGACGAATCCTTCGCCCACAGGTGGTTGGACGGACTTCAACACCGAATTCGGTGGTGCGCCATGTGACGACGGCACCGGATGCCCCTTCAACGAGATCACGGCCTTCGAGATCTTCGCCGATGAGGCTTATGCCATGGACAACGTGGCCGAAGGTGGCACCTACACCTTCAGCGCTTGTGGCGGTGTGGGTGGCACCGCCTGGGACATCGAGTTCACGATCATCGCTCCTAGCGGTGCTGTGGACGCTGCTGGCCTCAACGCTGGTTCTATCTGCGAACTGACCTGGACAGCATCGGAGAGTGGCACTTACCTCATCGTAGTGAGTGAAGCTGGCGCCTGCGGCAATAGCACCAACGACGCCACGGACAACGGTTTCCCCGCCATCACCTGCGAAAGCAGCGCGGCAACGGCCTGCGGACCGGTCGTTCCTGGTTGCACCACCTGGACCAACCCATCCCCGACCGCCGGCTGGACCGACTTCAACACGGAGTTCGGTGGAGCGCCCTGCGATGACGGCACTGGCTGCCCCTTCAACGAGATCACGGCCTTCGAAGTGTTCGCCGACGAGGCCTATGCCATGGATAACGTGGCCGAAGGAGGAACTTACACCTTCAGCGCCTGCGGCGGCGAAGGAGGCGCTGCTTGGGACATGGAGTTCACCATCATCGCGCCGAGTGGTGCGGTAGACGCTTCCGGGTTGAACGCCGGCTCCATCTGTGAGTTGACCTGGACCGCAACGGAAAGCGGAACCTATTTGATCGTGGTGAGCGAGGTGGGTGCCTGCGGAACCAGCACGAATGATGCTACCAACAACGGCTTCCCGGCCATCACCTGCGAGAGCAGCCCTGCTGTGACCTGCATCACCACTTCTGTCGCTCCTGCGGCCGGGTCGACTTCCTTCAGCATCTATCCGAACCCCACCAACGGTCTCTTCACCATCAGCTTGCCCCAAGGTTTGGGCGGCAACGTGGAGATCGATGTACTGGACATCCGCGGACGCTCGGTATTGAGCACATCGGTGTCCGGAGCGAGCACTGCTGCATCAACGCTGGACCTCTCCGGCCAAGCTGCGGGCACCTATTTCGTTCGCTTGAGCGGAAATGGCCGCATCCTGCGTGAAAAACTCATCTTGATGGGTCGCTGATCCAACACGGTCTTCAACGAAAGGGCCTGCAGATGCAGGCCCTTTCGTTTTTCATGGAAGTTCCGGTACGGCGTACAAAAGAGGCCGGACCCAAGGCATGAGCGCCCGCTAGATGCGCAGTAGCATCGGCGCGATCCAGTATCAACGAAAAAGCCCCAGCTCTAGGCTGAGGCTTTCGCTCCCCGGGCTGGACTTGTCCCGCAGTACTGCGGGACAGCGACCCCCTTGTCTCAGGATCGGTCAAGTAACCACATGCGCAGGTCCTCCTCGTGGACCAACCGCTCAATGAAACCCCTGCGTTTCTGTCGCTTGATGTACGACTCCACAGCCAAGGCGTGCGTCCTGTCCCGACAGGCCAATGAGGCGCGAAGAGACCAGTCCTTAGCGATCGAGGTGTAGGAGCCCCGGTAGTGATACGTCCTGTGCTGCTCCGAACGCACCTCCAAGTCTGCCGTCTCACCGACGTAATA
>JAEUTC010000219.1 GCA_016787985.1 Flavobacteriales bacterium
GCTCTCTTCGATCGAGCACATACTGCGGACGAAGAACTACGATGCCTTCGGTCTGAGGAGGTTGTATGCCAATCTTCTTCGCGAGGCTGGCATCGAACATCAGATCGTGCTAACGACCGATCGCAGTGATTCGCCCTTCGATGCCGCTTTCGAGAATCACAGCTACATCCGGGACTTTCTGCTCTACTTCCCAACGATAGACAAGTACCTGGAGCCGGAGCGCCATGATCTGGGTCTGGGCTATCCCGGTTCCGAGCACACTGGTACATCAGGTCTTTTCATCCGGAATGTTGAACTGGGCGGTGTGTTCGCAGGTGTGGGTTCGGTGAAGACAATTCCGCAGCTACCGGCCGAGTCAACCACCCACGATATGCAGGTCGATGTCCGGTTCAATGTGGATGCCTCGGAAGCCACTATCGTTCACAAGAACCAGATGTCCGGCTATTATGCGAGCTATTGGCAGAATTTCCATCCCTACATGAACGAAGATCAACGTACACAGATGTACGATGCCCTGCTCGGCTTCCTCATCAATGGGGCCCACGAGAAGAAGATCACCGTGGCCAACGCGGGCTTGATCAACTTCGGGGTGGTTCCGCTCCAGTTACAAGCGGAGGTGACCACCAACATGTTCACCCACCCTGCTGGAGATGAAGTGTTGTTCGACCTCGGATCATTGATCGGCCCGCAGATGGAGATGTACGCTGAAGAGGAACGCCTACTTCCTGTTGACGAGTTCTACCAGCGACGTTACAAACGATCCTTGACCGTGTCGCTGCCACAGGGGTACATATGCCGTGACTTGACCCCGGTGAACATCGACCGGGAACTTGTCATGGATGGAAAGGTCCTGGCCTCTTTCCGCTCGAGCGCCACCCTGGTCGATGGAAAGATCGAGGTAACTGCCGATGAAGTGTACTCGACCACCCACGTACCCGTGGAGAAGTTCGAGGCTTGGCGTTCTGTGATCAATGCAGCGGCCGATTTCAATAAGGTGAAGCTCGTTCTATCCAAGGAATAGCGGTGGCCAGGGAACTCCGTGGCTGGCTCGCTATGCGTTCTTCTCGCCGGATACGACCAGGGCTATTCATCGCCTCTGCCGGCTGGACCATTGCTTGCCTGACTTCAACGATAGCTCATCTGTTCCTGCTTGGAACCGCCGACCTTTGCGCTCCATGGTCCCGGTCCTCTCCGCATTCTACTTCGGCTCGGTGGAGCACTTTAGCCTGATGGCAGCCTCGCCGAAGGTCATCATCGATATCGGCGAACACTACGAACGCCAGAGTTATCGTACCCGGACCTCCATCATCGGACCCAACGGAGTGCAAGACCTCAACGTGCAGATCGTGCGCGACCATGGGCGCAAAATGCCCATGCGCGAGGTCGGCTTGAGCTACGTGGAATCATGGCCACAGCAGCACCTCCATGCCATCCGCAGTGCCTATGGTAATGCACCTTGGTTCATCCATTACATCGATGACATCGAAGCGGTGCTCATGAAGCGTTACGACCGCCTCGTGGATCTTGACTTGGCTACCTTACGACTGGGACTGAAGTGGCTCGGGTTGAAGACCGAACTCGTGATCAGCGAGAAATTCGTGGAAATAGCTCAGGTACCGGAAGTGGTGGACCTACGTCGAGCGTTCCATCCGAAGTCTCCCCTTCCGAACCTGGTTCGAGCCGCGGCTCCTTACTCTCAAGTATTCCAAGAAAGACTAGGATTCCGTCCACGGGTCAGCGTCATCGATCTCGTTTGCAATACCGGTCCTTCGGCTCGCGAGATCATTCACACGGTCGTTTGATCGTGCAATACTTGGACCGCGGGTACTCTATCGCCCCCACGGTATCTCTGTGCGTGGTCGGGCGTTGGCATGTCGCGTTCGGCGGTGCTATTTTCCGGTCCATCGGGCGCAGTCGTGTTTCGGTCGGATCCACACCGTGTTGATCGAACCTTCGCTTCCTTTCGAAGTCCGACCATCAAACCACCTTCCAATATGAACAAGCGTGAATTCATGCGTGCTACAGGTCTGCTCGGTGCTGCGACCTTCCTTCCTGTTCAGCGCATCTTCGGCAGTCCTGTTCCGCCCATGGGCGCCTGCGTGCTCATCCCCACCGAGACCGCTGGTCCATTCCCGTTAGACCTTACGGCGAACGAATTCTACTTCCGACAGGATATTCGCGAAGGTCAAGAGGGTGTGCCTTTGCGGTTGAAGTTGCGAGTCATCGGCGATGACAACTGCGGGGTCATGCAGAACCTTCGAGTGAACATCTGGCATTGCAGCAATGCCGGGCTCTACTCCGGTTACAGCCAGAACAACAACCCCGGTCAGGCTGGGCTCACCTACCTGCGCGGTTACCAGTTCACCGATGCTTTCGGAGAAGCCGAGTTCTTGACCGTTTTTCCGGGGTGGTACAGCGGGCGCATCTGTCATATCCACTTCCAGGTGTACGTGAACTCGAACTATGCCGCCATCTCCCAACTGACCTTCCCGATCGCCGAGAAGAACGCCATTTACGCAGCCAATCCTGACCTGTACCCGGACGGTGCCGATCCGCTCTCGTTCGCGCAGGACAACATCTTCAACAATGGATATGACTATCAGTTGGCCACCTTGGAGCCCAATGACGAAGGCGGCTATGATGCCTTCTTGGAAGTGACCATCCAAGGTAGTGGTGTGATCTCCTCCGGATACCTGGAACACCAAGTGGCGCAGCACATGGTACTTGGGCAGAACTTCCCCAATCCTTTCGCTGGCAGCACCACCGTACCCCTCACCCTGCTGCAGGCTGGTGATGTGCGGATCGAATTGTGGGATGTGCAAGGCAAGATGGTGGCCGCCATGGAACACGCAGGGCTCCCCGCCGGCGATCATGCTCTACCGATCGATCTCGCTGCGCTCGGGGTTCCCAGCGCCAATTATGCCTACCAAGTGCAGGTCACGAATGCGGAGGGCCAATGGCGCACCACGCGTTTCATGACCGCCAGACCTTGAGCCCCAGGTACTACTTAACGGACCGTATCGGAACTTCGTGCCATGGACATGGTACGTTCCACCATTGCGCGTTATGTGGACCTATCCGATGCGGAATGGCAGCAGGTAGCCCCGCTGTGGCATGAACGCTCCTTCACCAAAGGAGCGTTCATCTGCTCGGCTGGTGAGGTCGAACAGTGGTTCTACATCGTCAAGAGCGGTGTCCAGCGCCTCTCCTTCTTCCATGAGGGCAACGATGTCTGCGTAGGTTTCGCTTACAACGGAAGTTGGTGCGGCGAATACGCCTCCTTCGTGTCGCGGAAACCTGCACGTTTCGATGTGAAGGCCATCACCGATACTGTGCTCGTCGGTATCCGCTATGAGGACCTGCAACGACTCTACTCCGAAATGAAGACCATGGAGCGCTTCGGTCGCCTGATCTTGGAGGAGTTGCTCATCGGCCGCGCTGTGCGCGAGGTCGAGCAACTTAGTTTGAGCGCCGAGGAACGGTATGGTCGGTTGGTGCAACGCAGCCCACAGTTGCTGCAACTCGTGTCGCAGAAGGATATCGCCAGCTACCTCCGCATGACACCGGAGACCTTCAGCCGGCTGCGCAGACGACGCTGAACGTTCTTGATCCAGGTCAAGTGCGGAACACCCCTTCGCCCGGTTCCTTTGCGTCATGAAAGTGGACCGGATGATCGAGGAACTGACGGCGGTTCTTCAAGCCCAACAAGCACGTGCACGCGAGATCGCTGCCCTGCCAGGCGCATCGCTTCTGAAGCGCCCGACGCCCGATGCGTGGAACGTACTGGAGGTGTTCGAGCACCTCAACTTGAGCAGCGGTGTTTACGTGCGTGGTCTGGAGGAGGTGTTCGCCCGCAAGGCGGCCAGCCATCGCCCCAACAACGACTTCACCCCAGGCGTGCTCGGCGACTGGTTCACAACCGGACTGGAGCCGAAGCCGGGCGGGGTCATCAAATGGCGCATGCGCACCATGAAGATGTTCGACCCGGCCAGGAACGCTGGCGCATCATTGGAGAGCATCACCCGGTTCATCGACCTCTGTTCGCGCCTCCTGGTCCTGCTGGAGAAGGCCCGTACCACCGACCTGAACAAGCTGCGGGTCACCAGCAGTCTGGGGCCTATCATCCGGTTCAAGGCGGGTGATGCCTTCCGCTTCCCGGTCGCCCACCAACGCCGGCACTTCCTGCAGATCGAGCGGCTCCTGGCTATGGACTGAGCCCATCGAACGCAAAAGGCCGTGCGCTCGGCACGGCCTTTTGCGGTGAAGGGCTTACGCCCTATTTGTTCTCCATTTCACTGGCTTGTTTCAAACCTTGCTCGATCATGCCGTAGAACTGATCCATCTTCGGCAGGATGACGATGCGCGTGCGGCGGTTGGTGCTGCGGTTCTCCGGCGTGTCGTTGGCCACCAGCGGGACGTATTCGCTCCGGCCACCTGCCGTGATCCGCCCCGGACTCACCGCATAGTCGTTCTGCAAGACCCGTGTGATGGCCACGGCGCGTTGCACGCTAAGGTCCCAGTTGTCCTTGATGCAATCGCGGCTGATGGGCACGTTGTCCGTGTGGCCTTCCACCAGCACCTCCATGTCCGGCTTGGAATTCACCACGGTGGCCACTTTCGAAAGCACCTCCTTGGCGCGGGGTGAAATGGTGGTGCTGCCACTGTTGAACACCATCTTGTCGCTGAGGGAGATGAATACCACGCTCTTCTCCACGTTCACCACCACATCCGTATCGTTCAGGTTGCCCAATGCGCTTTTCAAGTTGACGACCAGGGCCAGCGTCACGGAGTCCTTCTTGGTCAGCGCATCGTGCAGGCTGCGGATGCGCAAGTCCTGTTCCTTGATCTGCTCCAAGGACTTCTCCAGGTTCTCCGCTTCCTTCGCCGACAAGGTGGCCATCTGGCTCACGTTGTTCAGCAACGCCGCATTGGTGTTGTTCAACTGGTTCACCTGGTCCTTCAGGTGCTGGTTCTTGTTCTCCAGTTCGGCCAAACGGGCATCCAGGATGGACTTCTGGCTGTTGCAATCGCCCAGGGCGCGATTGGCTTCATCCAACTTGGTCTTTAGCGTTTCGTTGGAAGCCTGCAAGGCGACATGCTTCTTCTTCGATACGCACGAGCCCAGCAGTACGATCACGCCGAGCGAAAGCAATAGGGTCCTTTTCATGGTCTGTTCTTCGGTGGGCCGAAGGTAATCCTACTTCGCGGCTTCTCCGGCCAGGCCGGCGCGCCGCTTCTTCCAACGCTCGCGAATGTGGAAAGCCGCAGCGAGCGCGATCATCGTTAACACCGGCTCGGCCAACAACCGGTGCCGCGTCTCGAAGTAGAAGCTGCATTGCACGAGCGAAAGCGCCACTACGGCGAGCAGCGGACCTACGAGCCCTCGCTCACGGAGCACGACACCCGACAAGATGAAGAGCAGGGTGACGCAGGCGCCTACTTTGTAAAGTGAAAGTGCCGCAGTGGACGCGGTCGATCCATGGTCAACTCCGAGGTGCGACCGGAAAAGCCAGAAGTTCTTCATCTTGATCAGGAACATGCGCCACTGGAGACCTGGGCTCGCGTCCAGTTCGGCATGCCACTTCGAGCGGAAGAAGGCCGATCGTTCCCCAGGGGGCATCTCGAACAACCCGAACCGTTCAGGTTCCGACAACAAATGCGCGTAGCTGCGTCCATCGGCCATGTGCCCCGAGCCTTCCGTCTCTTCCTGCAGGCCCATCCAGATCATCTGGTCGGTGACGGAGGTCAATTGGTATCGACCACTCACCCGTTCATTCCGGACCAGCCAGAGCGACAATGGGCCGAACAATAGGACCACGAGACCGAGCTTGAAGGGAAGCGATGCGCCATTCACGATGAAGCGGAAGTGGTTGAGCAGGAAGGGCAGCATGAAGACCCCAAGGGTGGGTCGGTTCAGCAAGGCAAGACCGCCGACCGCGAAATGGGCCAGCACCGATCCCCTTCGCTCCGGCGTTGCACGAACGGCCAAAAGGAGCAGTGCAGTGGCCAATAGGGTATCCCATGCGAAGGGGTGGATCATACGCACCTGGTAGAAGGCCAGGAACGGGCTGAATGCCGCCACCACAGCGCTGCCGAGGGCGACGGGTTTCGCGTACGCACGGCCTTTCAAGAGGTACAGGGCCAAGAGATGGATGATCCATGCCGTAGCCGTGCCACAGGCGATCTGGAACACCTGTACTGCCCAGGGTTCCAGCCCGATTGCATAGAACCCCGCCAATATGGCCGTGTAGACCGGGAACTGGAAGATGGGGTCCCAGTGCCCGAGATAGTGGTATCGGAATTGGCCTGATGCGAGCCACTCCACCGCCATGGTGTGCGCCTCGAAGGCGCTGTCCACCCGCATCAGCCAGAGCTTCACGGCCGCTGAAATGATCAGCATCAGCGCCAACCAAGGAAAGACCCGGGGCGGCTTGATCGCAGAGGAGGGCATACCGCTCAAAAGTAGGTTCCGGGCCGGTGATCGAGGGCTATGCGCCCTTCACCCCGGATCCGTCGTCCGGGCTCATCCACAGCGCCTTGTTCACCATGCTCCATGGGGCTCATGACGGAAGCGTGCGCTGCTGCGGTTCTTTGCACACATGGCCCTCAGTCGATTCTGGACCTTCATCCTCCTGCTCAGCATCATCTATGTGCTCGTGATGCTCGGCACCGGGCGTCAATACAGCCTCGGCAGCTTGATCAATGGTAAACAGGGTGAGGCGCTCGTGGTGGCTGAGTTCGACACCGCCTCGTATGCTGATAGCGAAGTGCTGCGGACCTTGCAGGTCGCCGGTTCCGTGCAGCATGGCGATACGCTGTACAGCCTGAGCAAGAGCGGTGCCTTGGTGAAGAGTGTGGGCACCCAACCCGCCGATGGCCTTTTCGCCACCTGTCGCAACACCATCACCGATCTCTGGCTACCACTGATCGGCTACCTCACCTTCTTCTGTGGCCTGCTCAACCTCCTGATCGATTCCCGCGCCATGGAGAAGGTGGCGCGCTTTCTCTCTCCCGTTTTCCACCGGGTGTTCCCCGAATTGCGGAAGGACCACCCCGCCTACGGCTTCATGACGCTCAACTTCGCCGCGAACTTCCTGGGCCTGGATAGTGCCGCTACACCGTTCGGGCTGAAGGCCATGGAGAGCATGCAGGAGGACAATCCCCAGAAGGATCGCGCCACGAACAGCCAGATCATGTTCCTCTGCCTGCATGCCGCAGGCCTCACACTGCTGCCCACCAGCATCATCGGCTACCGCGCTGCCCAGGGTGCTGCCAATCCGGCCGACATCATGATCCCGTGCATCATCACGAGTTTCGTGGGCACCTTGGTGGCCTTGTTCCTGGTGGCCGCCAAGCAGCGCATCAACCTCTTCAACCTGCCGGTCATGCTCGCCGTGCTCGGGGTCAGCGTGCTTATCGGCGGCCTCATGGCGTACATCAGCGGACTAGCAGGTGTGGCCAAGTTCCACTTCACGGACAACCTCAGCAACGGCATGCTGCTGGTCATCATCGGTCTCATCGTGGGGTATGCCTTCCTGGTGGAACGCTATTTCACCGAGAAGGGCACGAACATGTTCGACAGCTTCGTGCATGGCGCCAAGGATGGGTTCACCACGGGATTGCGCGTGTTGCCCTATATGCTGGCCATGCTCGCGGCGCTCAGCATCTTCCGCAACAGTGGGCTCATGGGCATCGTGATGGATGGGCTCTCTTGGGCGCTGGCTCAGATAGGCGTGGAAAAGGCCGTGATCGATGCCATTCCCGTGGCGTTGATGCGCCCTTTCAGCGCGGGCGGCTCGCGTGGGTTCATGCTCGATGCCATGAAGACCTACGGCCCCGATAGCCTCACAGGCCAGCTCTCCTGCCTCTTCCAAGGTGCGGCCGAGACCACCTTCTATGTGGTGGCGCTCTACTTCGGCTCGGTCAACGTGAAGGACAGCCGCTACACGCTCGGTATCATGCTCCTCGCCGACCTGGCCTGTGTGATCACTGCGGTGTTCGTTTGCAAGCTCTATTTCTGATCGTGTCGGATACAGCGTTGGAAGAACGATCTTCGCGCTCCTTAAGCCATGCCGAAACTCCCTACCACGCTCAAGATCAAAAAGCTCCGTTCGCCCATCCACGGCAACGGCGTCATCGCCATCGCGCCCATCCGAAAGGGTGAGGCCATCGTTGAATACAAAGGACGCCTGATGACCCATGCGGCGGCTGATGAACTCTACCACGGCGATGTGACCTCCGGCCACACCTTCCTCTTTACCCTCAACGACGAGTGGATCATCGATGCCAATGTGCGCGGTACCGTGGCCCGCTGGATCAACACCAGTTGCCAACCGAACGCCATCGCCTTCATCCATAGCGAGAAGAAGAAGAACCCTGACCCGAAGAAGGACCGGGTGATCATCGAAGCGCTGCGCGCCATCAAACCCGGCGAGGAGATCACCTACGATTATGGCTTCGAGTTCGACGTACCCTACACCGCCAAGCTGCTCAAGACCTGGGCCTGCCGCTGCGGCTCCAAGAAATGCCGAGGCACCATGTTGGGCGGTAAGAAATACAAGGCTTTCGTGAAGGCCAACCCCGACTGGAACAAGTGACCATCACCGGCTCCCGGATCATTGGCACGTCGTTTGACAAGAAGGCACCGAATTAGCTTTGACCCCATGAAAAGGACCCTCTTGCTCACCGTTTGCTCCGTGGTATTGGCGTTGGGCGTTCATGCTCAGGACGATGCCCGCAGCAAGGCGGTGTTGGATAAGCTCATCACCAAGGCCAAGGCGTGGACCAGCTTCGAGGCCGACTTCTCCAGCCGATTGCAGAACACCAAGGATAAACTGGATGTGAAGCAGGAAGGCAACATGAAGGTGAAGGGCAAGAAGTTCAGGCTCGTGCTGGACAAGAACACCATCATCAATGATGGGACCACCCTGTATACCTATAACAAGGACGCCAACGAGGTGAATTTGAGCGATCCCGCTGAGATGGACCAGGAATTGGATCCCAGCACCCTCTTCACCCAATACGAAAAGGGCTTTAAGAGCACTTTCGTGGATGAGAAGGCGGACGCCGCTGGTGTGATGGTGCAGACCATCAAGCTCTTCCCCTTGGAGCCCACGAAAAAGGCCTTCCATACCGTGATCATCGCTGTGGACAAGGCGAAGGTCGAGCCGAAGAGCATCCAGGTGTTGTACAAGGATGGCAACCAGGTCACCTATACCTTGAAGAAGTTCACCGCGAACCCCGAATTGGCGGATGCGCTCTTTACGTTCGACAAGGCGAAGTTCCCGGGTGTGGAGGTGAACGATATGCGGTAACGTCCAACTGTGAACGCTTGAAAGGCCACCGCGAGGTGGCCTTTCGCATTTACCTTGTTGCCAATGCTGCACCTCGCACTGGCCCTTGCCGTCTTCTATGTGCTCCACAGCCTGCTCGCCTGGACGGGTGTGAAACGATGGGTCCATTCCGTCCTGGGCCTGGATCGGTGGTACCGCCTAGTGTATACGGCGCTCTCCCTCCTGCTCTTCGCCTGGGTCTACTTCGCCTACACGCGTGCAGGTCACTGCGAACCATTCTGGGCGATCGGACCTCCGGTCATCATCTTCGGGTGGTCACTTGTCGTGCTCGGCGCCTGTCTGGCTGCCGCGGCTGTGCTTCGTTTCGGAGGCATGGCCTTTCTCGGCTTAGCTCCCGAAGAACGCGGTACGCTCGTTCGCAGCGGACTCCATGGTCGTGTGCGTCATCCGATCTATTCCGGATCACTGCTCTCGTTGGTGGGTTGGTTGTGTCTTTCGCCCAACTGGCCTACCGTGCTGTCGATCCTGATCACGGTGCTGTACCTCCCGATCGGTATCCATCTGGAAGAACTGAAGTTGATCGCGGACCATGGGGACGCCTACCGTCGTTACCGAGACGAAGTTCCAGCCCTTGTGCCGCGGTGGCACACCAAGGAGCCGTGATCACACGTTACGGTCATCCAACCATCGCATTCGCTGGTCATGCGGCTCCATTTCCTTTACCTTCTGATCGTGGCCCACGTCGTTCCCGTAATGGCCAGCCAACGGGTGGTGCATGTGATCGTGGCCATTTGCGACAACGAACACCAAGGCATCGTGAAGGTGCCCGCGGGGATCGGCAACGGCCAGAAGCCATCCACCAACCTGTACTGGGGCTCTGGCTATGGGGTGAAGACCCACTTCAACCGTTCGGAAGATTGGGTGGCGATCGAGTGCATGAAGCCAACCGTCCCCCACATACTTGATCGCGCCATCTGGAAACACCGCGACAGCGCGGTCTACCTCGTGGCCGACGCTTATGACGGCCGCAACATCCGAGAAGCCACGGAAGACCTGCTGCGCTTCGCGAGTGGAGCCGCACCCGAGAAGATCGTGCTCGGGGGAACGGAGATCCTTGCTGGCGGCGGCGCTCAGCTCATCGCTTACGTGGGTCACGACGGATTGATGGACTTCGCGCTGGACGAAACGTTCGAACAAGTGGGCACGAGCACAAGAGAGGCCATCATCCTTGCATGCATTAGCAAGCGCTTTTTTGCCCCGCATCTTCGCCACACCGGTGCTTACCCCGTGCTCTGGACCTCAGGACTGATGGCACCCGAAGCGTACACGCTGAAAGCCGCGCTCACCGGATGGGTGCGCCGAGAGACCCGAGAGGCCATCCGCGAACGGGCGGCCCAGGCCTACGACAAGTACCAGAAATGCGGCATCAATGGCGCACGCCGGCTCTTCGCTACCGGATGGTGACCGAACGCACGGAACAAGCAGCGCTGGTGCGCGACCTTCGTACGCATGGAACAGACAACGACCCGGAAGGTTAGCGCCGTTCTCGACGGTGCACCCTATGCCACCGAGATGACCACCCGAGGCCTTCACTGGCTCGCCGATGAACCGGTCGATCACGGAGGTACGGACCAAGGGCCACGACCACATGAGATGCTGCTGGGTGCGCTGGCTTCGTGCACCGCCATCACCATGCGTATGTACGCCGATCGTAAGCAGTGGAACGTGGGGCGCATCGGAGTACACGTTACCATGGAGCGCACCCAGCGTGGAGCCGAGATCGAAACGCACATCCATATGGATATCGACCTTGACCCTACGTTGCCGGAAGACCAGCGCCAACGGTTGGCCCAGATCGCCCGCTCATGCCCTGTCCACCGCACGCTGGAAAACCCCATTCATCTGAGTTCCGGCTTATTGGGGCCTGGTCTGGCTGACTGATCGGATCCGGTGTGCTACCTTTCCTCTTGCCATGAGCAAGGAACATACTTACACCAACGGGGAGGTCACCATTGTTTGGAAGGCCGACCTGTGCATCCATAGCAAGAAGTGCTGGATCGGCCTGGGCGAGGTCTTCAAGCCCGGCCAACGGCCTTGGATCGATCCCTCAGGGGCCTCCACCGAACGCATCATCGCACAAGTGACCACGTGCCCGAGTGGTGCCTTATCGTACCGCTTGAACGACTCAGGAACTGCTGCGGCGCAGGCGAGCACGGAGGTGGAAGTGACGGCGAACGGCCCGTTATTGATAAAGGGCGGCTGCCTGGTGAAACATCCCGACGGGCACACGGAAGCGCGAGAAACCGTTTCGGCTTTCTGCCGCTGTGGCGCCTCCGCGAACAAGCCTTATTGTGACGGTAGCCACCGGAAGTCGGGCTTCGTGGGTTGAGGCTGCGGTCCGTTCCTTCCTCCATCCATACCGTTCCAGCGGAAAAGGCGTGCGCGGCGGCGAGCAAGGGGTTAACTTTGCACCGTTCAAGTCCTTGGAAAGCCGCATGATCGTACAGGATCCACAGCACGTGCCCCTGAGCCCGGCGCAGAAAGCACGCCGGATCAATATGGACAGCGACCTGTATGGCACCTTCGCCGAGATCGGTGTGGGCCAGGAAACGGTGCGTCATTTCTTTCGGGCGGGCGGGGCTTCGCAGACCATCGCGAAGGCCATGAGCGCATACGACAAGGACTTCAGCAACGCCATCTATGGCAAGGAGCCCGGCAACCGCTTCGTGTGCGAAAGCCGCTTGATGAACATGCTTCGGCATGAGTTCGGCCTGATCAATGAGCGACTGAATCGCGCCGACCATCCCACCAAGAAGTTCTTCACCTTCGCCAATACCGTGGCGGGCAGCACCTTCGAGCGGCCCCACAGCGGCCATGGCTGGATCGGCGTCCGGTTCCAGACCACACCCGATGGGCCCACCAACGACGTCATCATCCACGTGCGCTTGCACGACCCCGATATCAGCCTGCAACAGGAGAGCATCGGGGTGATGGGTGTGAACCTTCTCCACGGATGCCTCATGCACCACGGCGATCCGCATACCATCATGACCGCGCTGTACGACAACGTGAGCCGGCACGTGGTGGAGGTGGATATGATCCAGATGAACGGACCCGCGTTCGCCAGCGTGGATAACCGGTTGCTGAGCCTGCAACTGGTGAAGCGTGGTTACACCGACGCCGTGCTCTTCGGGCCCGATGGTCAGAACCTGCAAGCCAGTGAAGCGCTGTACAAGAAGAACATCCTGGCCATCCGCGGCAGCTTCCGCCCGGTGACCAAGGTGAACATAGACATGATCATGAACGGCTACAACATGTTCATCAAAGAACAGCGTGTGGACCGTCAGAACCTGCAGGTGCTCTTTGAGATCACCCTTAACAACCTGCGCGCCGATACCGGTGATGTGGACGAGAAGGACTTCATCGACCGGGCCGATATCCTCTGCTCGCTTGGCCAGACCGTGCTGATCAGCAACTACCAGGAGTACTACAAGCTGGTGGAATACTTCAGCCGGTACACGAAGGCCCGCATGGGCGTGATACTCGGCGTGAACAACCTGATCGAGGTGTTCGACGATAAGTACTATCGCCACCTGAACGGCGGTATGCTGGAAGCTTTCGGTATCCTCTTCACGCGCGACCTGAAGATCTACGTTTACCCCAGCCGCGCTTCGGTGAACGACGAGATCATGACCACGGAGAACATGCCCGTGCATCCGCGGTTGAAACCCTTGTACGACTACCTGCTCTTCAACAAGCGGATCGTGGACATCAACACGTTCGACCCCAACGTGCTCCACATCTTCAGCAAGGCCGTGCTTGACCTCATACGACAGGGCAAACCAGGCTGGGAAGATCTAGTCCCACCCTACGTGGACAATATGATCAAGGACAATAAGCTGTTCGGCTACAAGCCCACCGGGAAGTCCGCCGATATGGCCCAGGCCTGAGCCGCCCGTTACATCGACTCTCGCAGTGCATTCCTTGGGCATGATGGCCTATGTGCTTTGCGAGATGCTCTGCTCGCTTTTGTTGCCTGCACCGCCGACCCGTCCGGTCCCCGAGCGGATCGTGACCCGGTTCGCGGTGCCTGCTGGGTATGCCAGGGTGCAAGTACCGCCCAACTCCTTCGCTGCCTGGCTGCGCCACCTGCCGCTTCAACCAGCCGGAACTCCGGTACTGCTCCACAATGGAGAACCAAAAGCACGGCAGGATGTACACGCCGCCGTACTTGATGTCAGCGTAGGTGCGAAGGACCTTCAACAATGTGCCGATGCGGTAATGCGGTTGCGGGCCGAGTACTTATTCGCGCAAGGCCGGTTGAACGAGATCCACTACAACTTCACCAACGGGTTCAAGGCTGAGTTCCGCCGGTGGAAGAACGGAGAACGCATCAAGGTGGTCGGGAACCAATGCACTTGGTCCGCTTCTGCTCGGCCGGACAGCTCCCATGCCTCTCTCCTCGCCTACCTGGACCGCGTGTTCACGTATGCTGGGACATTGAGTTTGAGCAAGGAACTTCGCCCAACTGCGGGGTCCGACATCGAGCCCGGGGATGTGTTCATCCAGGGTGGAAACCCCGGTCATGCAGTGATCGTCGTGGATGTGGCCATGACCAGCGAAGGAAAGCGCGCATTCTTGCTGGCACAGAGCTACATGCCCGCACAAAGCATCCACATCCTGAGAAACCTTCACGAGCCTGCGAATGGCGCCTGGTTCGTGGAGGGCGTTGGAGAGGTGCTGCGAACTCCAGAATGGACGTTCGCTTGGAACGACCGCAAGCGGTGGTAGGCTTTCACCAGGGTAAGGTGTAGGGTTCCAATGCGAGTTCCTTCACCAGCTCTTGGCGCATGTTCTCGCGTGTGAGGCCCAAGCCCGCCAGTGCGTTGAATACATCCGCCTCTCCAGAGGCCAGCACTGCGAAAAGGCCCTCTTTTCCGCGTGTGCGAAGAATGTGCTCACAAAAGGCTCCGCCGATGACGTAGGCGAGGTTCGTGTGCTCATTGATGTAGGTCGGTTCATAGCTGGTGAGGTCCCTTTCGAGATCCGGTTGAGCACCAGAAGCGAGGTAAGCCTTGAGGTTGGTCCGGTGCCAGGTGTAGGGCTGTTCTGAGCTCCCCGCGAGTAACGTGGCCAGGCCTTCGTCCAATACCCACGGTCGTTCTTGGAACTTCTGTCCGGTGAACAAGTGCACCACTTCATGGGTGTAGATCTCCTTGTTGTTCCCGGAAAAGACGAGGTCCTTGCCTTCTGCTCTTCCACCAGTGGGGAACACATGCATCAAGGGGTGCTGCTGGTAACCCCGGATCCGGAAGAGTTCCGTGGGATCCGTGCAGGAATAGAACGTGATCGGGACGGCGGGCATCTCAAAAAAGCGAGCTAGGCGCTCCACGTCCTTCACCTGTTGCTGAGCTTGTTCCACGGAGAAGGTCCGCCCTGGCGAAACGATGTAGGTGACCGGCCCCATTTCGATCCGTTCCCAATCCCGGGTCAGGTGGTCCAAGGGAAAGGACAGCCGCACACCTTCCCTTGTGCGTATGGCCAGGAAGTCAAAAACATACCGGACGCGTTGGGCTATACCGGAACTATCCTCCTCGGCCCACCTGACGGTCAACAGGCGTTCGTCCGGGTTCCCGGTGTGGTTGATCGCGAGCAAGGTGGGCGGGTAGCGCGGCTCGCCCACGCTGTCGAATTCGGCCGCGAACAGTTCGCCATGGATGCCTCCGAAGCGCTCAAGATCCGCGGTCAGCCAGAAGTCATTGGCTCTTGGGGTATCCAATTTATGCAGGCAGAAACGCCGCAAGCAGGCGATCGCCTCCGCGTTGAGCGCGTCGGTCGTGTCCACCGTGGGCCAGATGCTGAGCTCCCCGAAGGAATACGGCCTCCATCTCTCCTCGCCGAAGGGTAAGGTCTCCTCCACCGGTGCATTACTCGCGCATGATGCGAGGGATACCAAGACCGCGAAGAGGTAGGTAGGAGCCATCTTCGGGAAAGCTACTTCATGATCAGCGCGCTCCAAGGTCAAGATCGTTAAAGCTTGTTTTAGCCTATTGGAACTGGTGCGTGTTGGCGATGATGTCGTGAGTACGGCAGTATTCCGGTATGTGTAATGGAGGTCTCGTGATGATCCTTAGTTTGCTCCCGATTCTTCGAGTCCATGTCCACCGAGCGAACTGTGCGGACGATCCTGTGTGTACTGGGCTGGGTGATGCATTCCCTGGCTGCCGGACAAGACCCCTTCCATCGCTCCTTCACCATGGAGGATGGCTTGCCCAGCAACAAGGTCTATCGGGCCATCCAGGATCATGAAGGGTTCATGTGGTTCGCCACCGACAACGGGGTGGCTCGTTTCGATGGCCTGGAATTCACTGTGCTCGGATTGGAAGATGGCCTCGTGGACAATGAGGTGATCATGATCCAAGAGGATACGGAGCACCGCATCTGGTTCATGGGGTTAAATGGAAGACTGGCCTACTGGAAGGATGACAAAGTCTTCAATGAACGCAATGATCCGCGGTTGAAGGGAATACTGGCCACAGCGGGGTGGAGTACCATGGCCGTGGACAAGGACGGGGCCATTTGGTTCGGGGCGTTGAGCGGTGAATTGGTGCGGTTTGATATGGTACGTGGAGAACACCGTTACGTCGGGAACTCCATCATGAAACGGAACATCGGTCAGGATGCGCAAGGGTCGATCATATCCATTAGTGGCGGCGTATTCATGCTTCATGCTGGCGATAGCACCGCCATCCTTCATCATGATCAAACCAACTTGCACTCGACCCACCTCTACCCCAGTGGTCAGCCTGGTGCGGACCCGTTGGTCATGCTCCGCGGCCGTCTCCATGAAGTCTCGGCAAGCGGTATCCTACCACTTCCGAATGGCCCTGAACTGGATCCCCTCGTGCACCGAAGTGCTATGCGCACGGCACAGGGGGATATTTGGCTTCATCGCCATGACCGAGGAGTGGATCTTGTGGAAGCCACTGAAGGAGGCTACGGTCCGCTCAAACACTTCTTCAACGACAGGACCATCAACATGGTCTTCACGGACCGATCAGGTCATCATTGGATCTGTACGGCCTCACGTGGTGTGGTGCTTTTGACGAAGGAGCAGCTGGATCGAACGCGTTGGTTGACAGGCCATGATGTCAGCGAAGGCCTTATGACTTCCATGGAGAAGAGTGGTGACCGTGTTTGGATCGGAACGGATCAAGGTCGTATCCTGATCTACGATAACGGTGTTCTCCTTCCCTTCGAGAAGGTTCGGAGTGATGTTCCAACCGGCCGCGTTCTGCGCATTCTTTCCGATCCCGACGGGACCACTTGGTTCGGAACGGACTATACCCTATATCGATGGAAGCCGTCAAGACCAGACCGCTTGGATCACTTCGCTGGGTATACCATAGCATCTAAACCGCCATCGTGGACCGCTGTGAAAGCTCTCTTACGGACGAGTACCGGTGAACTACTTACCGGGGGTATAGGGCTCCATCGCGTTGAAACCAGAGCTGGGGTGAACGCTCTCTACACCTGGCTCGATGACTCTTATCTGCGCTTCAGGATCCGATGTCTTGGTGAAGACCAAAAAGGAGTGATCTGGGCGGGCGTGCACCATGGACTGCTCGAAGTGAACGATCATCGCGCCGTAGTCCACATGATCCCTGACAGTGTATTGTCCTCAGAGGTCATCGACATGGTAGTTATTGGGCGGGACTCCCTATTGCTGGCCACGAACGGGAATGGCCTGATCCTATGGTCTTCGGAACGTGTATTGGGGCGTATCGGTCTCAAGGAGGGCCTACCCAGTATGAACATCAGGCGCATGCGCGCTTACGGCGATACGATATGGTGTGCCACACCCTCCGGCGTGGTGGCCTTGGTATTCGAACATGGTAGCGTCGTGCAGTCTTGGACCTGGTCCGTCGATCAAGGCTTGCCAACGAACGACTTGTTCGACATGGTCGTTTGCAACGGTAAGCTCCTGATGATATCGGATGAAGGGCTAGGCGTTTGCGCCTTAGAACCTGAAGAGGGTTCAGACTTGCTTGGACCGCTCCATGTGGCGCGTTTCCAAGTGAACGATCGCAGCCTGGGCGGTCCGAGATCCACTCCCGCACTGCTGCGCCGAGGCGACAGGGTGAGGATCGACGTACACGCATTGGAATTCGTAAGGGCACATGCGGTGGAATATGCCTATTCACTTGACCAGTCCAAAGTCTGGCATTCATGCACGAACGGACAAGTCGTCCTTGATGGACCATCGGATGGCGTTCACAAGGTCGCCATCCGAGCCCGCCTGCCGAACGGGCCATGGACAGCACCCATTACGCTGGAATTCGAAGTGCGTCCTCCTTGGTGGGCACGACGATGGGTGTTGATCGCAGGGGGCAGTATCATCATACTTGGGATCATCTTCACCCTGTGGCGTTTCGAACGCACTCGCTACCGGAAGCGGCTCGCTATGGTCACTGCACAGATGGCCTTGAACGAAGAGCGTAGACGCATCGCCGCCGATGTGCATGATGACCTTGGGGCCGACCTGAGCCGTTTACTCCTCCAGGTGAGGCGGAACGATATCGTCCCGGATGATCATGAGCGTCGGTTGAGCGAAGGCGTAATAGCCGCCATCAACAAGATCGACGAGATCATCTGGTCACTCGACCCCAAACGGGATACGCTGCGGGGGACGCTCAACTTCATCGAACGCTACGCCCTGGAGTTGTGTGAGTCGAATGGTTTGGCGTTCAGGACCACTGCTGAATTACCCGATACGGAAATACCCTTAACGGCCTATGAACGGCGTGAAGTGTTCCTCATCGTCAAGGAGGCCATGCGCAATGTGGTGAAACATGCGGCAGCGTCCACCATGAGTCTGCACGCAGCACTGAATGGTGAGGTGCTGATCATCTCCATCTCCGATGACGGAAAAGGGATCCGTTCGGATGGGATACCGGGTGGTAGGAATGGAATGAGGAATATGCACGAGCGAGCATCCCGACTAGGTGGCTTGGTCCTCCTACAGCCGATACGGCCCACAGGCACAAGCATCGAACTGCACTTTCCTCCTAAGAATCGTCCGAATGGATGATGCGGACATCGGTCCACGCCCCCATCTTTAGCGCATGACGTCTTGGGAGAACCCGCATACGTTGGTGGATGTGACGCTGGTGGAGGACCACGCGGAGTTCCGTGAAAGCCTCCGCTTCATCCTGGCGAACACCGGCCATATCCGTTGTCAAGCCTACGCCACCGCGGAGGAGGCTCTCGGTCCCATCCTCATCCATCGACCCGATGTCATCATCATGGACATACGGTTGCCCGGTATGGATGGCATCGCGTTCACCAAACAACTGGTCGAGAATGTTCCTGATATCCTCGTGGTCATGTGCACCGTTCAAGAGGATGATGAGTTGATCTTCCAGGCCTTGCGCGCTGGAGCGAAGGGCTATCTGCTCAAGCGATCGAGCGTGGAGGATCTGGTGGAGGCCATCAGGCAGGTGCTTGCCGGTGGATCGCCCATGAGCCCGGCCATCGCTCGCCGCGTGGTCAATAGCTTTAGACCTGAGCGTGCCAAAGACCTGAATGCCCTCACCGAAAGAGAGCAGAAAGTACTCGATCTGATGAGCACGGGCATGACCGCACGCGAGATCGGAGAGCGCCTCTTCGTAAGTGTGAACACGGTGCGCACGCACATCCGGCATATCTATGAGAAGCTTCATGTGCAAAGCCGTGTGCAGGCTGCTCGGAAAGCCGGTAAGAGCTGAGATGCACCCCAGCGTACAGAATCATCCGATCGTATGATTCCATCCCGTTCGGCTTGATGTGCCTTTGCATCGTGTCATCCGCTTGACATCGGGGTCGCCGAAAACCGTGCAGAGTAGGCTGTCGGATGAAATTCTATGTGAACATGAGGAACAGCACCTTCAAAACTTGGATGATGGGAGCGGCCGTGGTCTGCTTAGGACTCGTAGGCTGTAAGAAAGAGGAGACGGAACCCTCCCCGGGGAACGTGGTCGATGAACAGTTCCAGCCAAAGAACAACACGTTCATGTTCCGCGGAAGTATGACGGGAAGTGCGCCGTGGGGCGCCTTCAGCTACCATCGTTGGAATATCCAAAGCAACTGTTCTGAGACCGGTTCGATCCCTTTCGTTGCTGCTCCAGCGGTCGCTTTGGATGCCAACATCCTACCGGGTACACCGTCCTTTGTGCGCATCTCCCAAACTGGGCAAACGGGATTCAAGACTATGCAACGCGGAGATCAGTTCGGTTCCTTGGATTCCTGGGGACCTTGGTATCTGTTAACCCCGGAGTTCGGCCCGCCCCTTTCTGTTCGCAAGCGATTGCTCATGCGACTCAAGATGGTGCCACTTTCAGGAGGTGGTACGTATAACGGCGGTATAACCTACAACGGTACTACGAACACTTGGAACTACGCCAGTGCAGCGGCAACTGGACGATTCCAATTCCAAGAAGTAACCCAGCAGTTCTTGTCCTTGTGCGATAGCCGAAATTGAACTCGAGCCTCTTTCCATCGAATGGGTCGCAGTCAACTGCGACCCATTCTATTTCAAGGACATGCTATTCTGTGGAACTCCTTGCACTGATCGGCACTTCCGTCACAAGCCGTGGTACCGACCCTCCAGCTTAACGTACTTTTCACCCATGGTCGCTCCGCTGGGTATTGTGCTCACCTTCCAAGGCCACAAGGGCGCCATCTATTCGCTTAGCCAAGGGTTGGAACAGGGGACATTCCTCAGCGCCGGTGGTGATGGGATCGTGGTGCGTTGGCGGATGGATGCTCCCAACGATGGCGCTGGCCTCGTGAATGTGGGTGAGCCTGTCTTCAGCATCCGATCGATCAAGGAACATTCCCTCTTGTTGATCGGAACGGGTACAGGTCGCTTGTTGGTGGTGGACCTCAAGAGCCGTCATGAAGTGCAAGCATTCAGTGCGCATACCAAGGGCATCTTCCGGATCACGCCGCTTGACGATCGCTCACTAGCCTGTGCGGGGGGCGACGGCACATTAAGCATCTGGCATATGACCGATGATCGTTCCTCCCCATTGAAGCTTTTTCGGCAGGTACCCTTGTGTGAAGAGAAACTGCGCGATATCGTTCTTTCTTCCGACCACCAGCGGATGATCGTAGCCTGTGGTGATGGGTCGTTACGTGAATTGGACCTACCCCAATTGAACGAACGTCAGCGTTTCGATGGTCATGCGAATGGTGCCAACTGCGCGGCCTTTCACCCTTCCAAACCGGTCTTGGTGAGCGGAGGTAAGGACGGACAGGTGAAGGTATGGCACGCCGATGGGCGTCTGGCCTTGGAATGGCCAGCGCACAAAGGCTCGGTCTATGGCATGACTTTCGATCCTTCTGGTCGGTACCTGGTCACCGCTGGTCGCGATGCCTTGTTGAAGGTCTGGGATGCCAACACGTTGGATGCCGTGGCGCGCTCAACACGGGAGAAGAAGGCCCACACCCATTCGATCAATGCCTTGCTTTGGGTCGGTGATGTGCTGCTAACCGCCAGTGATGACAGGCGTGTACAGGGCTGGAGGCTTCCCGATTGATCCGGATCACCCCCAATTCTTCACGTACCAAGGCACGGCCTTGCGCAAGCCCGCCTTCAGGTCGATCGACGGTGCATAGCCCAGCAGTTCCTTGGCCTTGCTGATGTCGGCGAGGGAGTCGCGGATATCGCCGGCACGTTCTTCGATGAACTTCATGCCCACCTCCGAGATCGCCGGATCCACAGTAGCCAACTCGCTCTGCAAGGCCTTTACCAACTCCACCAAGGTGGTGCGCGCACCGAATGCCACGTTGAACACTTCGCCTACGCACCGTGGGTCAGCTGCGTCCAAGGCCTGAACGATCACCTGCGCCACGTTGCCCACGTAGGTGAAATCGCGCGATTGCAGGCCATCGCCGTGGATCTGTGGTGGCTGGTGCTTGAGGAAGTTGCGAATGAACTTCGGTATGGCTGCCGCGTAAGGGCCTTCTGGGTCTTGCCGCTCGCCGAACACGTTGAAGAAACGTAACCCGATGGTGTCGAAACCGTGGAGCCGCGTGTACAGTTGTGCGTACACCTCGTTCGTCACTTTCGTTACGGCATAAGGCGAAAGCGGGAGACCGATGTTCGGCTCGCGTTTCGGGAGTTCCTTGGAATCCCCATAGACACTCGAGCTCGATGCATAGACGAAGCGCTTTACCCCTTCGAACCGAGCGGCTTCGAGCATGTGCAGGAACCCGGTCAGGTTGGTCGCATGTGTGGCCAGGGGGTCTTTAATGGACCGTGGCACCGAGCCCAACGCCGCCAGGTGAACCACGCCTTCCACACCATCCACCGCTCTGGCGCAATCAGCGGCGTTGCGGATGTCGCCCTCCACGAATTCGAACTCCGGAAGGCCTTCCAAATGCGCGATGTTGTCCTGCTTGCTCGTGGCCAGGTTATCCATGCACCGCACGGTGTGCCCGGCAGCTAGCAGCGCATTGCAGGCGTGGCTGCCGATGAAACCCGCACCACCGGTCACGAGGATGTGGCGTGGATGGTTGGAGTTCATGGTCAAGGTTGTGCGCTGCGCCAATTCCCGCGCCGCGTCAAAAGTAGCGGTGTAGGTCGAAGATGTTCCAGACCTTCCAACAGGATCTCCATGATCAGCCCTTGATCGCGGCGCCATACCAAATGGTGCGGAGTCTACGAGGGATCAACGGCCGGATCAACGCATCGAAACGGGCGAGCAGGTCACGCTGCCCTTCGGTGCGCCCGAGGTTGGCGATGAAGCCCGTGGTGCCTTCCTCTAGGCGGTGGAACGGTGCGAACAGGTCGCGGTCGTCCACTGGATCCAAGTAGCGCCAATAGCTGCTCCAACTCACGAACCGGCGGCGTAACCAACCGTGTAGTGGGCTTCCATGAAGGTTTTCGGCGAAAAGCAGAACTCCCCCAGGTCTCAGAACACGGTGCATTTCACGGATCGCCTGTAGCTGGAGGTCCTTCGTTCCCAGCGCACCGATCACACTTTTGAAGATGACCAGATCATAGGAAGCTTCGGCGAATGGCAGTGCGGTAGCATCCGCCTGTTGGTAGTGTATGCGGTCCGCTACTCGGTACTTTACATGAAGAAACCGGGTCTCCGGCGGGAAGTCACGCAGATCGGTGCAGGTCACCTTATGACCTTCACCTGCCAGCCACAGGCTAAGCCCCCCGCCGCGTTCGCCGATGGCGAGGCACTTGGCGGGCCGGTGCTGCGGTAGGTGCTTCCGCCAGAGCGCCATAGCACTGGACCAGCTGCGCACCTCCCATTGGAATATGTCCTTCAGTGGGATGGCGGGGTCCATGGTGCAAAGAAAAGGGGCGACACCGGTGTGTCGCCCCTTCGGTCTTCCGATCCGCTGTGTAGGCAGCCTTTCGAGCTATTCCCGCTACACCGTTTCACTTCGCCACGGCCACCGAGCGCTTTTCGCGGATCACGGTGATCTTCACCTGGCCGGGATAGGTCATCTCGTTCATGATGCGGTCGGCGATGCTCAAGCTCATCTCGTCGCTCTGCGCGTCGGTGATGCGTTCGCTCTCCACCATCACCCGCAGCTCGCGGCCAGCTTGGATCGCGAAGGCCTTGGTGACCCCGTTGTAGCTCATGGCGAGGCTTTCCAAGTCCTTCAACCGTTGGATGTAAGCTTCGGTGGCTTCGCGACGTGCACCCGGACGCGCACCGCTGATGGCGTCGCAGGCCTGTACGATCGGTGACAACAAGGTGGTCATCTCGATCTCATCGTGGTGGGCACCGATCGCGTTGCATACATCGGGCTTCTCGCCGTACTTCTCCGCCAGCTTCATGCCCAATAAGGCGTGCGGCAATTCAGGTTCTTCATCGGGTACCTTGCCGATGTCGTGCAAGAGTCCCGCCCGCTTGGCCGCTTTGGGATTCAATCCCAATTCGGCGGCCATGATAGCGCTGAGGTTGGCTACTTCACGACTGTGCTGCAACAGGTTCTGGCCATAGGAACTGCGGTACTTCATGCGGCCCACCATGCGGATGAGTTCACCATGCAGACCATGGATGCCCAGATCGATGCAGGTGCGTTTGCCTGTTTCGATGATCTCTTCCTCCAAGTGCTTCTTGGTCTTGGCCACGATCTCTTCGATGCGCGCCGGATGGATGCGACCATCCTTGACCAATTGGTGCAGGGCCAGGCGGGCCACTTCGCGCCGTACGGCGTCGAAACAGCTCAGGATGATGGCCCCAGGCGTATCGTCCACGATGATCTCCACGCCGGTCATCTCCTCCAGGGTGCGGATGTTGCGGCCTTCACGACCGATGATGCGTCCCTTCACATCGTCGTTCTCGATGTGGAACACGCTCACGCTGTTCTCCACCGCATGTTCCGTGGCCACCCGCTGGATGGTCTGGATCACGATGCGCTTGGCCTCCTTGTTCGCCGTGAGCTTGGCCTCCTCGGTGATGTCCTTGATGGTGGCCATGGCCGCCGTGCGGGCCTCGTCCTTCAGGCTCTCCACCAGATGTTTCTTGGCATCCTCGGCGTTCATGCCACTGATGTTCTCAAGCATCTGCACCTGTTTGGAGTGCATCTTTTCGGTCTCTTCCCGACGTCGCTCCAATCCGGTGAGCTTCTGCTGTAGCTCCTCTTTCAGCTTGTCCACCTGCTTGTCCTTGTTCGCCAGGTCCTGCTGCTGACGGCTGAGTTGCTGTTCGCGCTGCTTGGCCTTTTCCTGAGCTTGGCTCACGGCACGTTCACGCTCGCGCACCTCCTTCTCGTGCTCTTCCTTCAGCTGAAGGAACTTCTCCTTGGCTTGAATGATCTTCTCCTTCTTCAGGGCCTCGGCCTGCACTTCAGCCTCCTTGATGATGCCTACGCTGCGCTTCTTCATCGCCGCGTTCAGTACCATGTAAACGATCGCACCTCCGGCTACCAAGCCAGCGAGGATCCCGATCAAAACGCTCATCATGTCCATTGTTCCACGTATGTTAAGTGGACCATGTCGGCGCCTACGTCAGGGCCCGTTCCGGGGCGAGGGCAACGGTCAAACGTGGAGATCGGCGAGCATGCGTTCGATGGCCCCCAAGGTGGCATCGACATCGGCCTCCTGGCGTGTGGTGCTGCTGTTCAACGCACGCACGGTGACTTCCAGGGCGGCCATCGCTAGTAGGTCCTGCTTGTCGGTCAACGGGTAGTTGGCCTTCAAACGGGCTATGCTCTCATTGATCTCCTCCACGGCACCACGCACATTCGCTTCCTCCGATGCTTGTATCGTAAGCGGATATGCGCGTCCCGCGAGTTCAACTCTGATCGATCGTTCTTCCATGGGTGCGTTCTACCAGGCTAAGCTTTCAAAAGGGCTAAGCATTGGTCTATCTCGTTCACCAATTCGTCGATCCGTTCCTTCGTTCCCGGATCGGTCGTTCCGCCACCAGCGGACCGCCCTTTCCGTAAGACCTCGTTCTCCCGTTCCAACTCGGTCACGCGGGCGCGCAACACATCCACCTTCCGGTGTTGGTCGCGCACGTCTGCTTCCAGTTCAGCCGCCTTCGTACGCAATGCCTGGTGCTCCCGTGCCAAACGGGAGACCTGCTCATGCACTGCCTTCAAGCGGTCGGTCAGCGTGTTCATCGTGCCGGACTAGAGTCCTAACATGGTCCGAGGTCAAAGATAGGATCACCTCCCTCTTGAGGACGCCTTTTGTTTGAACGCCAAGGTGTTCATCAGGTGAAGCCACCCTGTTGGAACGTGCTTGGAACACCGGAGTAGCTTGCGCCTCCTTAGCTCCTTTATCTCCCCTGTCGCCCGAATGACCCTTGTCGACCTCCTCCCGCGCGCACCGTTCAATGCTCTGGTAGCTAGTCTTTTATGTGCTGTGTCGGCTTCCGCCCAGCAAGCCCCCGTCCGGTTCATCCCGCCCATGGACCACGCCATCGAACTCAGTGGGAACTTCATGGAACCGCGGGGAGACCATTTCCATTCGGGACTGGACATCCGCACTCAAGGCAAGGAAGGTCTGCCCGTGAAAGCCGTGGCCGACGGATGGGTCAGCCGCATCAAGATCAGTCCGTGGGGCTACGGGAAGGCCGTGTACATCGACCACCCCGATGGCCATACCTCCGTGTACGGCCACCTACAAACCCTGAAGGGCACGGTGGCCAAGGCCTGCTTGGACGCACAATACCGCCAGAAGGACTTCAGCATCGACTTCACCCCGGAAAAGGGTGCCGTGCCCGTAAAACAGGGTGAAGTGATCGCCCTCAGCGGGAATACGGGAGGAAGTGGTGGACCCCACCTCCATTTCGAACTCCGACGCACCGGTGATCAACACGCCCTCGATCCCGAGGCACTCGGTATCGAGGTGCCGGATCGGATCAAGCCTGAGATGATCGGGGTGCGACTGTACCCACTTACGGACAGTTCCCTCGTGGGGCCCTATCCGCCCAAAGCCAAAGGGTTCGCCACCGAAGGCGCCGATGGTCGATACACGTTGAAGGCAGGTACGGTGCCTACCGCCTATGGCACCTTCGGACTCGCCCTGCACACGATCGATCGGTACGATGGCCTCGCGGCGAAGTGTGGCGTGCGGCGCATCGAACTCTTCGTGGACAGCGTGCCCACCTTCAGCATCGTGTTCGACGAGATCGACTTCAACACTACGCGGTATTGCAACGCTCACATGGACTACGCCTTGTTCAAAGGCAGTAAAATGGAATACCACCGGTGCTATAGGCAGCCCAACGACAAGCTCCGGATCTATGGCAAGGAAGAAGCCCAGGGCCGCATCGCCATCGCACCGGGACAGCAACGGCACATCCGTTTCAAAGCCACGGATGCCAACGGTAATCTAAGCGAGCTCAGCTTCGTGGTGAAAGGCGCCACCGCTGCGGAGGCTCGTGGTTGGACACCTACGACCGAACCCATCGGTAGCCTTTTCCGCTACGACACCGAGAACGTGCTGAAGGAAGACGGTGTGTCCCTGACCTTGCCCGCTTTGGCCCTCTATGATGATACTTACGTGCGCTATGAACGGAAGGCTGCCCCTGCGCGCGCGCTGGCTCCGGTCCATGTGTTGCACGAGCCGCTCACCCCCCTGCAGATCGGAGGTACGCTGCGCATCGAGGTTCCAGATCTGCCTGAGGCCCTGCATAACAAGGCCTTGGTGGTGCGTATCGATGGCGAGGGGAAAACCAACGCCGTGGGTGGCAGCACCTATTCCAACGGGGCCGTTTCTGCGAATGTGCGCACCTTCGGTGGCTACACCGTGATGGTGGACACCGTGCCGCCGGTCATCACCAACGTGGATCTGAAGCCGGACATGAAGGGGCGCTCCCGATTCACCATCAAAGTGAGTGATAACCTGAGCAGTGTGGAGAAGTGGAAGGCCACCTTGGATGGTGCTTGGGTCTTGATGGAGTACGAACCGAAGACCAAGACACTGATGCACACCTTCGATGAGCACTCCGACAAGCCTGGGAACAAGACGTTCGTGCTGGAGGTGACCGATGAGCGCGGCAATACGGCCCGTTTCGAGCAGAAGTTCGGTTATTGATCCCTATCGATCCACGTGAGCAGCTTGGTGTGCGATTCGGCCACTTTAGTGCTGTTCCCGGTACTCCTGAAAGCGAAGCGGGGCTCCTCGTGCAAGGAACCCCGCTCATGTTGTAGGATGGTGGCTTACTCCACCACGAAACGACGGAGGCCTTGATCTCCATTACGCGCCGTGATGCGCAAATGGTATACTCCCGATGACAGTGTGCGCACATCGAGCACCTGCCGGTCCACCCCGGAAGAGGCACCTCGGTTTTCTTGATGAACGATACGACCCTGCGCGTCCATCACCGTGAAGTCGACGGCCCCTCCTTGGCTGCTGAACAGAACATTCAACTCATTGGTCGCGGGGACAGGGAACACATCAATGCCGATGCTATTGTCCAGAAGGTCTTGAACGGAAACATCGGCGCCATCGACCCATTGAGTATAGTTCACCTCCGTGGGGGTGCCGAATGTGGCACTGGTGGTCTGATAGATACCGAGGATCGGACCACGGAAACCCGGTTTATAGAACACGTAGTGGTCGGATGCGTAAGTGAAATACGGAACGCCGCTCAACACGTCCTCGGAGAACTCGACGACATGGATGCGGATCACGTTCTCGACGGTGCCGAACGGAAGTATCAAGGTGCCAGTACCATCTGCTTCTCCGTTAATGGTGCCGGTGCGCACGGCGGATTGTCCACCGCTGGTGTAGTTCGACCCGAAATCATCCGTCCATGTCGTGCCGTAGCTGCACGGGTAGGGGAACAAGGTCTCCGCATTGTTGTAGAACAGCGTGGTACCCGTCTGGCGGGCACCCAGTTGGAAGAAGCCGGTACTTGCACTGTTGTAGAACACGTACGAACCTGGGATACCAGGTACCGGAAGCGCCACAGTGGAGCCGGGGAAGCTGCTTGACACACCCGTAGATGCCGGTGTGACATAGGTGAATGAAGTGGCTCCGAGGCTGACCAGATCGGAGTGGTCCCAGGTCTGCGACGTACCCGCATTACCCTGTTCAACATAAGAACCGCGTTGTACGGTGTAACTGTCACCTGGAACCGGTGCGGAATTGGCCTGCGTCAAGGTTTGTGCTGGTAGAGCGCCTCGGAGAAGGAAAAATGAAAGGACTAGCGTAACGTTACTTTTCATGTGGGTTCGTTTGTAGCCGAATGTACGTTTTCATCCGGGACTGGGATGTCCACAGTCCTTCGCAAGCTTTGATCGTGGATGGTCTGTAGTCACCGTTACGATCTAACTAGACCGCATTCTGTCCAATACGTTCGCCTCAAGGCCTACGTTATCACAACCATGCGGAAACGTGCGCTCCTATTCCTGAACTTGGCATTGGTGGGTGGTACGCTACTGGCCGTATGGGCCTTGGCCCCCACCCCCATCCACCTGCCGAATGACCGCACTGCGTTGTTGCGCGATGGTGATATCGTATTCCAGCAGACCGGCGGTGAGCAAGGGCGTGCGGTACAATTGGCCACTGGTTCTCCTTGGACACATGTGGGCGTGGTCTTCAGGGAAAAGGATCGTTGGATGGTATATGAAGCCGTGGGGCCGGTATCGTCCACTCCTTTGGACGAGTGGGCGGCCCATGGCGCCGATGGCCTTTGGGTGGCTAAACGATGGGTGGATGCCGAAAAGCAGCCGCCGAACAGCTTGCGCTCGGCGTTGAAGAAGGCTGGGGCACGGTTCAACGGTCTCCCTTACGACCTGGAATTCAGATGGGGTGACCAGCGGATCTACTGCTCGGAGCTGGTCTGGAAGATGTACGCGGAAGGGCCTGGCGTGCACCTCTGCGAGCCGAAACCGATGCGCGAACATGCGCTGGGTTCAGCAGCCGTGCAACAGGTGATGAAGGAGCGGTACGGGAGCACGCCACCGCTGGATGAACCGATGATCGCCCCTGGGGCGCTGTTCGACTGTCCGTTGCTGCGAAGGGTGACCGGGAACTAGGGAAGGTGTTCCAAGCACCATGGTTAACTTGCCGCCATGTACCGCACTGTGATAGGCGCCTTGGCTTTGGCCCTGTTGATCCCCGCCTGTAAAAAGGAAGAGGTGAAGGAATACACGGTTTCGTTGAAGGCCACCTGCTACGACTGTATCGTGCAATATGCTTCCGGGCCTGATCGCGGACGTTTCGATACGCTCTTCGGCGCAGTGAACGGTTCGGACACCTTGCGCACCACACGAAGCTACACCCTGACGATGCGCGAGGAAGAGGCCCTCTTCTTCCGGGCTTGCCGCTTGAACCCGGATAGTGGACGGTTCGGGGCTCTCGAACTGATGGCCGAAGGGGATATTCAATCGTTGATGGTGGAAGAACCTCAGGAGGCGGATTGCGCGGTGATCAACCAGGCCGTCCAATTCCGCTGACAGTTCGTGCGCGCGGTCAAGCGACGCTGGTCATTCATGATCCCGCCCGTAGCCCTTCTTGTTCTGTTCGTAGAGCTCTTGCTCGGCTTTTAGAACGGCCTTCAGCGAGTCACTCACCTCTTTCTGCTCAAAGCGCTCCAGATCGGGCTGGCCGGCCACCACCCAGGCGCTGTACCAGATGTTGCCCAAGGTGAGGATGGAGGCGTTCATCCGTTGTTCCACCATGCCGAGCATGGCCGCTTCGTACGCTTCGGTGAATTCGCGCGAGTACATCCGCATGGCGCCACGACCACGATCCTCGAACACGTATTTGCGATCCTCTGGGTAGCTCGCGCTCAACCTCCGCTCGATGCCCAGCACGCTGTCCACCAGCAGGTGGCTGGCGTAGACCGCCTCCCAAGCCACATCCAGCACGCGATCCACATAGGTGGCCCGGCCCACGAGGTGATCATAATTCTCGGCGCTGAGCTCGGGGATGCGACTCTCCCAGAACGCATGTATGCCGTGCTGGTTGGTGAGCTGTCCGTTGTAGTTCTCGGTGGTGTGCAAGGGAACATGCGCGTCGCCCACGTAATGCCCGATCTCCGCGCTGTTGCGCAGGATGCGGTCCACATCACCACGTTGGAAAGCGCTCACCAACCGGCCGAACATGACTTCGATGTGCCACGGCACGATGCCATACGCCTGCAAGGTGTCCTCCGTGAATTTGGCCACGGCGTCGTTCCATTTGCGGGGCATGGTCTCGAACGGATCCACTCCACCATGCGCGTAGTGGTCGATGTCGATGTAGTGGCGCTGCGCCTCCCCTTCCACCGCGTACCGTCGCTTATCGGGGTCCACGGCATGGTCGGTGATGAAATCGATGTGCCGCTTGTAGAAGCCGAACATCTCGGGCGGCAGGGTGAAGCAGGCCGTTCGGTTGATCCGCTTGTGGCCATAGAAACCCCACGCATAGGCCGATTCCACGGCGCGTGAGGGCCAGAACATCACCACCGCTGCGCCAAGCAGTGCGGAAAGCAGGATCACCTTACGGATCATGACTTCTTGGCGGTGTCCAATAGCACCAGTTCGCCGTCGCGCAGCACTGGGATCTTGGTGCTCTGGTCGGGCGTGAGGCAATACTTCACATCGGGCAGCAACTGCAGTTGTTCAATGCGGCGGCGGCGGGGAGCGGCTTTCAGTATGCTCAAGTAGTTGTCGCGCGCGCTCATGTACATGTACTTGGCGGCGATGCTGCTGTCCTCTTCCACCCCGAACTTGCCGCTCTCCAATAGCTTCTCCATGACTGCACCAGCGAAGACGCTATCCTCCAGGTTGAATTTATCCTTCCAGCCAGAGCACAACAGCAGGATGTTGTCATTCTGCTGCACGAGCCAATCGCTCAGCGCGGTGAGGTTGAGGAAGGAGCCGATCACGAGCATGCGGGCGTCCTTGGCCAAATTGATGGCCTTGGTCCCGTTGGTCGTGGTCATCACGATCGTCTGGCCACGCAGGTCCTGACCCACGTAGGCGAGCGGTGAGTTGCCATATTGGAAGCCCTGCACCACCTCGCCGTTGCGTTCGGCTGCGGCGATGAATCCTGAGCGGCCGATGTACTGTGCGGCTTCTTCGATGGTGGCCACAGGGATGATCCGGTCGATGCCGTTCTCGAACGCCGCCACCATGGCACTGGTGGCGCGGAGCACATCGATCACCACCACGATGCCCATATCCTGCGCGTACAACGGGTACTGCCCCGGCATGAAGCATACCTCCACGCGGTACTTGTAATCGCTGTTGCGGATCTGTTCCATTCAGGGCTTGCTCAGGAAAGGTAGCTTTTTGACCACACCTTTCAAAGCCTTGCCGCGGATATCGACCCAGAGCGGGCTCCCCTCCTGGGCCATGGCAGTGGGCACGTAGGCCATGCCGATGGGTTTTTGCAAGGTTGGGCTCATGGTGCCGCTGGTGACCTTGCCGACGACGTTCCCCTTTTCATCCAACACCGGGTGGTCGTGCCGGGGGATCCCACGCTCCACGAGTTCGAATCCCACCAATTTGCGCGCCGTTCCTTGCTCCTTCTGCGCCTTCAGCAAGGGGGCGTCCGTGAAATCCTTGGTGAACTTCGTGATCCATCCGAGCCCCGCTTCCATCGGCGAGGTGGTGTCGTCGATGTCGTTGCCATACAGGCAGAAACCCATTTCCAGCCGCAGCGTGTCGCGCGAGGCGAGGCCAGCGGGCTTGATGCCGTGGGCGGCACCAGCCTCGAAGACGGCTTTCCAGGCTTTCTCCGCCAAGGGGTTGGGCATGTAGATCTCATAACCACCGGCGCCGGTGTAGCCCGTGGTGCTGATGAGCACCAGACCTACACCTTTCATTTCGGCATACATGGCCGTGTAATAAGCCATGGCTCCGATGTCTTCCTTGAATAACCCTTTCAAGGTATCCGTGGCTTTCGGCCCCTGCACGGCAAGGAGCGACATGTGGTCGCTGATATCCTCAAGCTTCGCATCGAAGGTGTTGTGTTGCTGGATCCAGTCCCAGTCCTTCTTGATGTTGCTCGCGTTCACCACCAGCACGTAATGGTGATCGTCGCCATGTTCCATACGGTAGACCAGAAGGTCGTCTACGATGCCTCCCTTCCCGTTCGGCATGCAACTGTATTGCACCTTCCCGGGTGTGAGTTTGCTGGCGTCATTGCTGGTGATCCTCTGGATCAGGTCCAATGCTCCGGGACCGCGTACCAGGAATTCGCCCATGTGGCTCACATCGAACACCCCCACGGCATTGCGCACGGCATGGTGTTCATCATTCACCCCGGTGTATTGCACGGGCATGAGGTATCCCGCGAAAGGGACCATTTTGGCACACAGGGCTTCGTGTACATGCGCGAGTGCGGTCCGTTTCAATGCTGCAGTGGTTTCCATCGGTTTCGTAGTCGTTCGTCAGCGTTTCGGCCGACCGTTGATCAATTCGTTGAACAGGTCCAGGTACTTGTCTCGCCAGGCCCTTACGGAATAGCGTTCCACCACGGTACGCCGTGCCTCAGCACCCAACCGGGCGCGAAGGTCGGCACTCTCCACCAGATCACCCAAGGCCTGCAACCATTCGGCCTCCGACCCCGAGAGCATTCCGTTCCAGCCGTCCTGGACGATCTCGTTGTTCACCCCCACGCGCCCGAGCACGACCGCTTTCCCCATGCCCATGTACTGCAACCCTTTGAAGCCGCACTTCCCACGGCTCCATTCGTCGTCCGGCAAGGGCATGATACCGATGTCGATACCCGCCAGGTCCTGTGCTTCGGTGCTGCTTTTCCAACGGATGTTCTCCACAGGCAACCCTGCAGCGACCAGGTCGCGATCGCTGATCACCCGGAAGATGATCCGTTCGCCGAAACGATCGTACAACCGCCGAAGCATGGGCAGGGCTGGTTTCAGGTGGCCCAAGCTGGTGTAGCTGCCCGTCCAGCCGATCACCACCTTACCATCCGCTCTAGGGACGGGCTCTGTCGGCACATAACGATCCGTGTCGATGACCGTAGGGACGACCTCCACACGCGTGTTGTGGCCCTTGGCATAATCGGCCAGATAATTGTTCCCGGCGATCACCAGATCCGCCAGCCCGATGATCTTCGCGGTCTTTCCCGGGTCTTTGAGCCACCGCAGCTTCCGGTTGGCGTCGCTCACATCCATGTGCCAGATGGCATCGTCGAAGTCGTAGATCACGGGTACCCCACTGGCGGCCAAGCGCTCCTCGAAACGCGTGCTTCCCGTCATGAAGGCTTCGCGTTGCACGATGATCAGATCGAAATCACGGGCACGACGGACTTGTTGGGCACGGCGGTTCCAACTCCGGATGAAGATGCCGGCTTTGGCCGCCAATCGACCGGGCGAATAGAACGCCTGATCATCCTCGGCGCCGATCAGCCACGCATACTCGTGGGTAAAGCCCTTTTCGGCCCAATAGCCGGCGAACTGCTCGAAGCGGTACCGCTGGCTCGGCGAGCGGTCCGGGCGATGGGCGGCGACGAAAAGGATCCTGGGCATGGGCAACGACCACAAAGAAAGCCGGAGTATCCATAGTCCAGCGCTGAGCCCCCATCGTCCGCGCTCCGGCTATCTTTCGCACCTCTGAATGGCCATCCAACGGTTCTTCCCGCGCTGGGGCATCCTCGTTATCGATGTGGTGCTTTGCCTCCTGGCCCTCACCGCCGCGTACTTACTCCGGTTCAATTTCCGTGTACCGGCACTGGAGGTGGACCTTTTGCTACCGGTGCTGCCCCTCTTCCTCGCCGTCCGTATCGCTTCATTCTTGATCGCCGGCTTGCCACGGATGATGGTGCGCCACACGAACACCGATGATGCGCGACGGATCTTCCTGACCGTACTTGGCGGCACCCTCGCATTCCTGGCGATCGGCGCGGTGCGGTACTTCTTGTTCGACGGGTACTACTTCCTGCCCACTTCCGTGATCGTGATCGACTTCATGGCCACGGTGATGCTCTTGATCGTGACGCGCATCGGTTTCAAGCTCCTACACCTCCGGTCACGTGGGGCGGGAAAGGATGAAGTGAAAGTGGTGATCCATGGCGCCGGGGAGGCCGGCCTCATCACCAAGCGGACACTTGAACGGGATAGCAGCCGAAGGTATCGCGTGGAAGCCTTCGTGGATGACGACTTCCGCAAGGTGGGAAAGCGACTCGAAGGAAGCCTTGTACTCCACACCGGAAAGCTGCCCGAATTGCTGGCATCGGGAGAGGTGAATGAAGTCATTATCGCCATTCAGCACCCCGACCCCGAGAATCGCCGCAAGGTGGTGGAGGCCGCTATGGCCGCCAAGGTGCGCGTACTTACCGTACCACCGGTCGGTGAGTGGATCAATGGTCAGCTGAGCGCTGGCCAGATCAAGGATGTCCGCATCGAGGATCTTCTGGGCCGGGCCGTGATCGATCTGGACGATGCTCAGCTACGATCCCACTTCACAGGAAAGCGTGTGCTGGTGACCGGTGCTGCAGGTTCCATCGGCGGTGAATTGGTCCGCCAGCTCGCCCGGTTGGGTGTGGAGAGCCTTGTGCTCGTGGACATCGCGGAATCGGGTCTGTATGATGTGGAGACCGAACTCCGGGCCCAAGGCACGAACAACCTGCACGTGCGCATAGCCGATGTGCGCGATCGAGGAGCGATGCGCTCCGTCTTCAACGCGCACAAGCCCCAGGTGGTGTTCCATGCAGCCGCCTACAAACATGTGCCCTTGATGGAAGCCCAGCCGCACGAGGCGGTGCATACCAACGTGCAAGGCACCCGTGTGGTGGCTGGATCGGCCTGTGAGCATGGTGTGGAGCAGTTCGTCCTGGTGAGCACCGATAAGGCGGTGAACCCCACCAGTGTGATGGGAGCCAGCAAGCGCATGGCCGAAATGGTGGTCACCAGCCTAGGGGCAACGGAACCACGGTCACCGCGTTTCATCACCACCCGGTTCGGTAATGTGCTCGGCAGCAGCGGCTCCGTGATCCCTCTCTTCCGCCGACAGATCGCTGCCGGAGGGCCCGTGACAGTGACCCATCCGGAGGTGACACGCTTCTTCATGACCATTCCCGAGGCGTGCCGCCTTGTCCTGGAAGCGGCGATCATGGGCAAGGGGGGCGAGATCTTCGTTTTCGACATGGGGCAGCCTGTGCGTATCGCCGATCTCGCGGAGAAGATGATCCGGTTGAGCGGCCTGGAGCCTGGCGTGGATATTCAAGTGGCCTACACGGGTCTGCGCCCCGGGGAAAAGCTGTACGAAGAATTGCTGGCGACGGCGGAGAACACCTTGCCGACCCATCATCCACGGATCCTCATCGGTCAAGTGCGCGCAACGGACCCGGCTGTGGTCTTGGCTCAGGTGGACCGTATGGCCGACATGCAGGACGATGCAGAGCTCGTGCGCGCCATGAAACAGCTGGTGCCGGAGTACCGCAGCCACAATTCGGTGTACAGTAACTTCGACCCGCCCACGCCGCAGCCCTGATGCTATGGGCGCAGCAAGGGTAACACACATGACAAGGGACAAGAACCTGGAGATCGCCCGGTACCAGAAGGAGATCGCGGATTACATCGGCATAGGACCCGACAGTCTGGTCTTCAACTTCGATGAGAGCGGTGCCACCACGAAGTTGTTCGTGATCACCTTGAACGCGAGGCATAACCAGAGTTTCCTCTTCCACCAGACCACGGGTAGCGATAAGGTGGATGCCTTGCGCGCCATGCTGGATTATGTCCGGACTTACAAAGAGCGGACAGGGAGCTATACCATCCAGTGGAGCGCTCGCGGAGAAGGCAGCCTGCACACCTCCTATTTCCGTGCGAAGAACATCATGGAGGCGCTCGACAAGCTGTTCTATGATCGCGACCCGAACAGCATCACGGTGTTCAGTGTGATGTTGAATCCGATCTCCTAGCCAACGGCATGCTCATGGCCAGGATCCCGATACAGATCCGCTTCGCAGACGTGGACATGGCGCGCCATGTGCACAATGCGGTCTACCTGCATTGGTTCGAGGCCGCTCGAATGGCCTTGCTGGAGCAGTTCATCCCCAAGCAGCACGACTGGCGAACTGAAGGATTGATCCTCGCTCGTAATGAAGTGGACTACCGCATGCCCGTTCATTTGACGGACCGGATCGAAGCCGAAGCCTGGTGTGGCACCATCGGGAACAAGAGCTTCGACCTCGTCTATGCCATCCATCGCGTGGGCGGTGAAAGACCCGGCATCTGCGCCGAAGGACGCAGCGTGCTGGTCTGCTTCAACTACGACCGCAATACGTCCACTCCCCTGCCCGGTGCATGGCGCGTAGCCTTGGAAGCACTCATCCGCGAATGAAACGTCCGCTCCTCCTCCTTTCGTTCTCCCTGCTCCTCTCCTGCTCCCCGCAGGAGATGCAGAACGTGTTGAACTCGTTCCCTTCCTCCACGCCGCTCTCGAACGATGAGGTTGTTTCCGGCCTGAAAGAAGCCCTGCGCCTGGGAGCGGAACGCAGTGTGGAGAAAGCCAGCGTGGCCGAAGGTTTCTGGAACGATGCTCGCATCAGGATACCCTTCCCGCAAGAGGCCATCAAAGTGAAGAACACCTTGGTGGATCTCGGCATCAAGAAACCCGTGGAGGACTTCGAACGCACCTTGAACAAGGCGGCGGAACAAGCAGCCAAGGAGGCTGTGCCCGTGTTCGTGGATGCGATCACCAGCATGAGCATCCAGGATGGCTTCAACCTACTGCGCGGTGGCGAGAACGCAGCGACCACGTTCCTTCGAGAGAAGACCAGTGAGACCCTACGCGCAAAATTCGCACCGGTGGTAGCCAGCGCCACCCAGCAAGTGGCGTTGACGAGCTATTGGACGCCGGTGGCGAACGCCTACAATACCGCGTCCATCCTCACCGGTGGCAAGGCGGTGGATCCAGACCTGAACGCCTACGTCACGACCAAGGCCATGGACGGTCTTTTTCTGCTGTTGGCCGAGGAGGAGAAGAGGATACGCCAAGACCCGGCCGCACGCGCCACTGCGCTGTTGCAGCGGGTATTCGCCCAACAGTAGTTCCGCTGCAGCCAGTAGAGGTCGCTAACCGCATTCTCTCCTTCCTTTGCACCATGCATCCGATCACCCTAACCCCTTCCGGCACCGTCATCCCGCCCAGCGAGCTGATCCTGAACCCCGATGGTTCGGTCTACCACATCGCTTTGCGTCCCGAGCAGCTGGGGGATATCGTGTTGGTGGTGGGCGATCAGGGGCGTGTGGAACTCATCAGTCGCCACTTCAGCAAGATCGAGCACAAGGTGCAGAACCGCGAATTCGTGGGGCATACCGGTGTGTACAACGGGGTGCGGATCACCGCGCTGAGCACCGGCATCGGGACGGACAACATCGATATCGTGGTGAACGAGTTGGATGCACTGGTGAACATCGATCTGCAGCAGCGCACACCCAAGGAGAAGACCCGCTCCTTGAAGATCGTCCGCCTGGGCACATGCGGAGCGCTTCAAGAGGACATCCCCGTGGATACCCGTATCGTGAGCGCTTACGGTGTAGGCCTGGACAATGTGCTGCACTACTACGCCTACGAATACACCGACGCTGAGCTCCGCTTGCTCAACGCCCTGCTCCACCAAACGGAATGGCCGGACAACTTGCCAGTGCCTTACGTGGCAGCTGGTGACAAGGACCTCATCGCCCTTCTCGGACAGGGCAACGTCACCGGCGTGACGTTCACCAGCGGCGGTTTCTACGCGCCCCAAGGAAGACAGCTACGTGGCATCCCGAGTGTGGACGGCTTGAATGAACGGTTCACGGCCTTCGAGCACGAAGGGTTGCGCGGCACCAACTTCGAAATGGAGACCAGTGCGCTCTATGGACTAGGTGGATTGCTAGGGCACCGGTGCGCCACCGTTTGCACCGTTGTAGCCAACCGCCTGCGCAAGGAGTACAGCAAGGACCACCACGGCGCCATCGACCGCATGATCGAGGAGGTGCTGCACCGGATCACAGCGGCTTGACATTTCGTTCAACGAAGCGTCAAGTGGCGGTGCTCAGTCTGTAGAGCGAAGGAGCCTGACGCTACGGCCTGAAGGAGATCTCCAGTGTTTGGAGCACGCGTGATGGCCCTTCCTTCATGTAGCTACCTGGCTCCCATTTGGGCATGGCTTTGATCACGCGAACAGCTTCTTTGTCCAACCAAGCGTGAATGCCTCGAGCGACCTTGACGTTGGTGATGCTACCATCAGGCTCCACCACGAAGTTCACCAACACCTTACCCTGTAGTGCCTCCTCCCTGGCTTCGTCAGGATAACGCACCTCCGATCGGAGGTATGCCTCCAACGCCTCGGTGCCGCCAGGGAATGCTGGTGAAAGCGCCGGTGCGGTGTGGATGTGCATCGGGTCGTTGAGACCGGTCGCATCATTGACAGCGGGCGCTTCCTGCACCTTTTCCTGAACGATGGTACCCCCTTGTCCTTTCACTGACACATTGGCCCAGGAGACCAATGCACAAACGATCATTCCAGCGCGGCAGGAATTGTTCTTGCGTAACATGGGGGTAAATTACGAAGACACCGGACTTGTCACAAACCACCCTTGTACGGACCACTCGATCTGGAGGACCGGCCTTCAACCTTGAGCGGTTGAAACTACGCTGGCCGACCAACGCACCCTTGCACGGCAGCCGGGTATTTTCGTCGCGCTCCGTTCGGGTGGATGCGGAGCGAACCATGAGTGAAACCGAGATCCGTGCGCTGATCACCCTGATCGAAGACCCCGACGAAACGGTCTATAACCAGGTCCGCGAGCGCATCGTCTCCTTGGGTGATCATGTGGTTCCCGTGCTGGAGCGGGCGTGGGAGTATGACGATCTCGGCGATCTGTTCCGGAACCGCATCGAAGACATCCTACAGACCATCCACCTCGGTGCAGTGACCGACCGGCTCAAAGCCTGGAAGGCCAGCGGTGGTGAGGACCTGCTCGAAGGGGCGCTCATCATCAGTCGGTATCGTTACCCGGACATGGATGAGCAAAAGGTGAAGGCCAGACTGGCTTCCATCCGGCAAGACATCTGGCTGGAGTTGAACGACCACCTCACCGCGTTCGAGAAGGTGCGTGTGTTCAACCACATCTTCTTCCAGGTACACGGCTTCAAGGGCAACAAACGCAACTATCACGCTCCGCAGAACTCGTACATCAACGAGGTGCTCGATACCCGCTCGGGGAATCCGTTGTCGCTGGCGATCATCTACCAAGTGCTTGCAGAGGATCTTGGGCTACCCATGCGGGGCGTGAACCTGCCCAACCACTTCGTGCTCGCCTATCTGGATGAGGACAGCCTCGGGGGCGCGGACAGTGGGCAACAAGCCGAAGAGAACGTATTGTTCTACGTGAATGCCTTCAGCCAGGGCGATATCCTTGGGCGCAACGAGATCAACGAGTTCCTCGAGAAACTGAAGATCGAGCCGAGACCCTCCTTCTACAGCCCCTGCACGAACCTGGACATCATCCGCAGGCAGTTGAACAATCTGGCCAACAGCTACGAGAAACTCGGCGACAGTGAACGTAGCGGGGACTTGGAGCGCCTGCGGGATATCCTCGGAAAGAACGAGGACTTGGTTTGAGCTTATGGCTACTTGGAGTCTGGATCCTTTCTAGTACTGAAAAGGTCGACCCCGGCACCAAGGCGGCGGCACCGGGGTCTTCGGAACACAGGACAAGGTCCTGGTCAGTGAACGTTAAGCGACCGGAAATTCGATCGTGTCCTTCTCTTCCTGCTCGTCCTGTTGGGGGGTCACCTGTTCGATACGTACCGGTTCCGGTTCGGTCGGCACGCACTGCGCGAAAAGCTGTTCTTCATCGGTGAGGCAGAGGAGCAAAGTCAGGGTTTGAACTGGCCACATGTTCTGTTGGTTCTGTTTGTGTGTGCCGGTCAATACTGAGAAGGTGACGCAAGTTCGTGGACAAGGGCTTCCGTTGTCAAGACGAATGAGCGAAAATCTTCGACGAGCGTATAGTCCGGCACGATGTGTAGACATTCATGGTCCTCATTGCCAGTGAGTTAAACCCTATTCGGATCCTGCTGGTCAAAGCGGATCGGCCTCACCTACGACTCTCCAGTAGCAGCATACGGTAGCGTTGAAGGCCTTACCGGTGTGCTCTAGGGCAGCAGGACATGAGGAAGGCGAATGCGTGTTGAGGTTATGGCCAGAACCGCAGACCTGTTCTTGGATCGCTAGGCCCAACAGCCAGCGACCGGACCTCTCCTTCGTGTTGAGCCCTCTCTCTCGTTCCACGAATCGTGAGCGCACCTCCGTAGTGAGGAACAAGCGACCATCGACCACTTCGGCCGCGATCGCTGTTTCATTACCGTGCATCGCTAACCCGGTTCAGCGGGCCGCTTTCAGTGTGTTCATTAACAGGCTCGTGATCGTCATGGGCCCTACCCCACCCGGCACCGGGGTGATGGCCGAACAGCGTCCTCGCACGGACGGATGGTCCACATCGCCTTCCAACCGAAAGCCGCTCTTCTTCGAGGCATCCGGAATGCGGTGGATGCCGACATCGACCACCACGGCACCTTCCTTCACCACATCGCCGGTGATGAAGCCTGGCTTGCCGATGGCGACTACAAGGATGTCCGCCTGCCGGGTAATGGAGGGAAGATCCTTCGTGCGGCTGTGGGCCAGGGTAACGGTGCAGTTCCCCGGGTAGGCGTTGCGGCTGAGCAAGATGCTGATGGGGGTGCCCACGATGTTGCTGCGGCCCACGACCACGCAGTGTTTGCCGGCGGTTTCGATGTGGTAGAACTTGAGCAATTCGCAAATGCCGCTCGGGGTGGCGGGAAGGAACCCCGGCAGACCCAGCACCATGTTGCCCACGTTCTGCGGGTGGAAGCCATCCACATCCTTCTTCGGGTCGATGGCCTGTAGGATGCGGTCCGCATCGATATGGGCGGGCAACGGCAACTGAACGATGAACCCATCGAGTTCAGGATCGGCGTTCAGGCTGCGTACGCGCGCAAGGAGTTCATCTTCCGTGATGGTCTCTGGCAGACGTATCAATGAACTTCGGAATCCGACGGAGCCACATGCCTTCACCTTGGCTTCCACATAGGTCTTGCTGGCCCCATCATTCCCTACGAGCACGGCTGCCAAATGTGGTGCACGACCGCGCACGGCTTTCACAGCTGCCGCTTGCGTCGCGATCTCGGTCTTCAACGCATCGCCACAGCGCTTGCCATCCAGCAGTCGTGGTGAGCCCGTCATAGGCACAAGGATACGGTTTGCGCGGCTCCCTTGGAACTACCAACCCATCCGTTCCCGAAGGCGACCGATGTGGGCTAGGTGGTGAGCACCGTGCCACACATAGAGTTCCAAGGCTTCGGCCAGCGCGATCGCGCGGTTCTGTTCGGGATGGAAGAAGACCCGCTCTAGGTCGGTGCTCTCCAGAGAGCGGAGCAGGACCGCCCACCGGGCGTGGGTGCCGGCGATGATCGAAAGCGATGCTTCCACCGGCATGGTGCGTGCATCGGCGTGCTCAGCCCAGAGTTCCTCGCGGTAAGGCTTGATCACCGGTGCGTCCTCCGTGAGGGCGAGTTTGAAGCGATGCAGGCACTGGCTGTGGCTGTCGGCCAGGTGATGCACCACTTGCCGTACCGTCCAGCCGCCTGGCCGATACGGGGTGTCCAACTGTGCTTCAGTCAAACCTGCAACCGCTTTGGCAAGCTCCTGCGGGAAGCCCTCGATAAGAGCGGAACAGACGTTACGCCGCTCTATGTCCTTCGCTGCAGTGCCTCGAACGAAGCGGCCCGTAGGATACTTCAGCTTTTCCAAGTCAGGGTTCGACATGCTTCGGGTGAACGGACTTGATGCCATTCAGGTCACAAGATCGTGATCCTATGACCTACGGAAGTGGAGTTCCGCCTGTTACCCGTTGAGCGAACCCGGAATGCAGCGACGGAAGATCCGTTGGGGTCACCTGCTCAGTACCAAAGCACCGATGTGCCGTCCGTTCGCATGCTCGTAATGGACGATGTAGCGTCCGTTGGCCAAGTTGGATGGTAGCTGGACCCTCTGCCCTCGTTGTACGTGAGCCAGTAGTTCCTCGAAGACCACGCGGCCACTCGGGTCGATCAAGCGCAGGAGTTCCGGGCCCGACGGTTCATCCCGCAACACGATCAGAAGATCGCCCTGTGATGGGTTCGGAACGATCCGGAGAACCTCATACCCCCCATTGTCGCCATCTACAGCTGCGATGTTCGTATAGGTGGCGGTGCCATCCACGTCGGTCTGCTTTACCCGGTAGTAGCAGACTTCCGCAGGAGCGAAAGGATCCGTGGCTGAGTAATGGAGCACTGCGTTGCTATTCCCGGCAGCATCCACCTGGGCGACGTCGACCCATTGGTGGGTGTCCAAGGAGCGCTGCACGGTGAAGCCTGCGTTGTCCCGCTCGGTTGCCGTACTCCAAGTGGTAAGGACCGTTCCATCCAGCTCCCGCGATGCGTTGAAAGCGATGAACTCGACCGGCAAAGGCGTTGAGCTCATGTTCGTGGTACCGATCGTGAACCTTATGCCGTTCACCAATGCGGCGGTATTCGCGAAGCGGTACAAGGTGCCGCTCACATTGGTGGCGCCACTGATCGGTGTTTCGTCAGCGAAAACCCCATCACCGTCGGTATCCACGAGCAAACGAAGGTCAGAGGCGGTCACAGGGCCAAGGCCGGCCAAGTCCCAAGTGATGTCCACGTTCCCTACGTCAACGGCAGTGCCAGTGCTACTTACCTCGCTTACACGCCAAACGCGGTGTAAGCGGCCTTGCATACCAGTGGGAAAGTCCGTTGAGCCCAGTGCACTGAAATGGTCATTGTTGTGCCCCCAGAAGAGATACTCGTTGTTGTCCAGACCGGCGTAGGCCGCCTTGTTCATGCGGACCACACCGGAACCCTGCGCTTCCGCATGCAGGTTGGTCCCGTTAACACGCCCGATGCCGGCGACGTCGTGATCGAAGTTGCCATTGGGAGCGTTGTCTTGGACGAATAAGTCGCCGGATGCCAGGGTGATGCCATACTTGGCCGCCAGGTAGTTGTTCACGATAAGGCGTTGTGCTGCGTTCAATCGGGTGTTGTACGCTACCACTTCGGCGATATCACCGCTGATCACGCGTCCACTGGTACCTCGCTCATTGCCGATGTAGAGCGGGAAGTTGTTCGTCTGGGGTGTGAGGTTCTCATCGTCTGTATGGATGGATGACCCATTCCGGTAGATGTCACGACCCTGGGCCGCATTGTAGCTGTACTCGAAGATGTTGAACGCCGTCGTGGATACTTGACCACCGAGGGAACTGGGGAAGGTGCGGGTCCCGTTGGTGTAGAACGTCGGCGCATGGATGTTGCCATCGCTGTAGCTCAACATCTCATAGTTCTCATTGCCATCATTCCCTTTCACCATCCAGGCATTGTAGTCCTTCTGGACGTCCGCCTTAAGGACCAGGAAGAAGTGCCAGGCTGTGAGGTCCACGGTGGCATTATCCGTCACCCACAGCTGATCGTCCGTGCCATCGAAACCGAGTGCGGGATATCCGTTCACCGCGCCGGGTACCCGCGTCGGCCGTGCCAATGGTATGCTCCCTGGGAGCAGCGCATGGTTGGCATTCCCAGAACGATCGGACCACTGGGAAACCGCGTTGCTGCTGTGGACAACGCCAGTGTTGGCATCCAGCCAAAGCACGTTGCTCGCACTCGATCCCACACCGCCAGGTCCTGCTTGGGCCATGGCTGTGGTGACTGCCAGTAGCGTAGTGAGAATGATGATGGCTCGCATCGGGAGAGGTCTTTGAGAACCCTCTTACGCACCTGATGGCGAATAGGTTGAGGCCGATACTGGTCATGCGTCGGTTCCCGCCAGAACCCTCATGATCAGCAACTAAGGAAAACCCAGCGGTGGTGGACCCAGGTCCTTCAGTATCCACCGGCGAAGCAGAACGACAAGATCGGCCGAAATGTCATATCCGGTCCAACACCGTTGGCCTACATTCTAGTCCGTCGCTTCAATGGTACGATCACGTCCACTAAGAACTCCTCCGCATCCATCACCGGGATATCGGCGAAGTGGAAGTCCTTGCGGTCGTAGGTGACGATGAAGCCGCACTTCGCATCCACCGCCGAGAGGTATTGCAGGCCATCCTCGATATCCAGGATCCGTGGGTCGGCCAAGGTGCGTTGCATGGCGGTCTGCCCCAGGTTGGTCATGCGCAGCTTTTCGCCCAACAGACTGATCTTCTTTCGGGCCAATTCCTTACCGTTCTTCTTCCCAGCGTAAAATGCGCCTATGGCCATGCACAGTGGCGATGTGTAGACCTCGAAGCGCGGATCGTCCGCCAAGCTCAGCACGCGCGCACAAGGCCCGAAGCGCGGGTACTCGTTGCAGAGCACGGTCACCAGGATGTTCGCGTCGAGGAAGATGCGTTTAGGAAGCATGGTCATTCATTTACTGCCATGGCGCAACGAGCGCAGCGGTTCCGCTACGTATTCCCTCGGCGCGGGCTTGGCGTACGTGGCGTCGTGGCGGTAAACTCAATTGCGGCGACGGCTCGCCAGGTAATCCTTTTTCACATTCCGCTTGGCAGCGTTCTTGCGCACGTACGTCGCTTCACCTTCGGCCACGGCATTCACCCAATCGGAAACGGGCAGTTCATCCAGGGTGCGGTAGCGCTTATCGGTCACCTTGTTCAGCATGAACTCGATGAGCCGCGAGAGGCTGATGTTGTTCGCCTCGGCAAAGGCTTTGGCGCGCTCGGCCACACCTGCATCGAAGCTGAGGGTGAGTTTGGTGTCCATGGCGGATCATGTTGATACGGCAAATGTACATCATCTATACGTATGAACCAATTTGCAAAATTGCAAATTGCTGATCGCTGATTCCCCTCCACGAAACCTTGGTCTGGGGAATCAGCGATCAGCAATTCTTTCTTGGCGTCAGCGCCTCATCCCCTGCATCTGCTGCATCTGCCGCATCATGTTCTGCATCTTCGTCTTGTCCCCCATCATCTTCATCATTTTGCGGGTCTCCTCGAACTGCTTCATCAGCTTGTTCACCGCCTCGATGTTGTTGCCACTGCCTTTGGCGATGCGGGCGCGGCGGCTGCCGTTGATCAGCGCGGGGTTCTTGCGCTCCTCGGGCGTCATGCTTTTGATGATGGCCTCGATGCCCTTGAAGGCGTCATCAGGGATGTCGATGTTCTTCAAGGCCTTTCCTACACCGGGGATCATGCCCATGAGGTCCTTCATGTTCCCCATCTTCTTGATCTGGCCGATCTGCTCCAGGAAGTCGTCGAAGCCGAACTGGTCCTTCTGGATCTTCTTGTTGAGCTCGCGGGCGGCCTTCTCATCGAATTGCTCCTGCGCGCGCTCCACGAGGGAGACCACATCGCCCATGCCGAGGATCCGGCCGGCCATCCGATCCGGGTGGAACTCGTCGATGGCCTCCATCTTTTCACCGGTACCGATGAACTTGATCGGCTTGTCCACCACGCTGCGGATGCTGAGGGCCGCCCCACCACGGGTATCACCGTCGAGCTTGGTGAGCACCACGCCGTCGATGTTCAGCCGGTCGTTGAAGGCCTTGGCGGTGTTCACAGCGTCCTGGCCGGTCATGCTATCCACCACGAAGAGCGTCTCCTGCGGTTTGATGGCCGCCTTCACGCGGGTGATCTCGTCCATCATGGCCTCGTCCACCGCCAAACGACCGGCGGTATCCACGATCACCAAGGTGAAGCCGTGGATCTTGGCGTACTCGATGCCTTTCTGGGCGATGGAGACCGGATCGGTATTCCCACGCTCGCTGTACACCACCACGCCGAGCTGTTTGCCCAGCGTTTCCAGCTGATCGATAGCGGCCGGGCGGTACACGTCGCATGCCACCAGTAAGGGCTTCTTCCCCTTCTTGCGTAGGTGGTTGGCGAGCTTGCCGCTGAAGGTGGTCTTACCCGAGCCCTGCAAGCCGCTCATGAGCACCACCGTAGGGTTCCCGCTCAGGTTGATGCCTGCGGTCTGGCCCCCCATCAGCTCGGCCAGTTCGTCGTTGGTGATCTTGGTTAGCAGCTGCCCCGGGCTCACGCTGGTAAGCACGTTCTGCCCCAGCGCCTTGGACTTCACCCGGTCGGTGAAGTCCTTGGCGGTCTTGTAGTTCACGTCGGCATCCAGCAGGGCCTTACGGATCTCTTTCACCGTTTCGGCCACGTTGATCTCGGTGATCTGGCCTTGGCCTTTGAGGACTTTGAAAGCTCTTTCGAGCTTGTCGTTCAGATTCTCGAACATGACTGGTCGTTGCTACAGGATCGCGAAGGTAGAGGGCCGGAGTGGTATGATCATGCTCTTGGACGTTCTTGGCTCTCTCCATACTGGAGTGTGATCCACGCCCTTATTCAAGTCATCCTTTGTCGATGTTCTCCTCGTCACCATGGCCGCCTTCAACGCAAAGAAGGTACTGCGCCAAGTACATTCTTCCCCCTCGACCTTGAGTACTACCAGAAGAAGGGCAGCCTTACCAGCTTCGACTGCAATGTGGCCATCCTCCGTAGTCTCCACCCCGGCAACGCGGAGTCCGGCCTGTGCCGTAAGCTTGATCCCGCCACGCAGGCGGTTCATCCGCTCGTTGATGTCGGCCCGCTAGAGGAGTGCCCACAGCGCATTTGCCTTGCGGTGAATGGCAAAGCGGGCTGGGGCACCCTAAAGAACACCATGGCGCAGCGGAAGCACAGCACCGGCTGCAAGGTGAACCGGATGATCAGTTACGATCTTCGATGACCCTATGGAATGTAAAGCCCTCGGACTGATGCGATCGGACCACGCACCGGGCCGGTCACTCCAGGAAGAAACGCTGTCCGCTGCGGCCTTGACCGGCGTCGATCAGGAGTAGGTAGTTGCCACTGGCGACCGATGCAGGCAATGGCTCCATGGTATTGGGACCTGTCTGCATGTTGTATCGCCCCGACCAGATACTCCTGCCTGTCATGTCCAGCATTTCCAATAGCACGGGGGCCGGATCCATTGACCATTGTATCGTAAAGGGCGCCCCGTTCCACCCCCCGCTCATGGACCAAGATGGTCCATTTTCAATACCGGTACTGATGTCACCTACGATACATATCTCGAACCCGCCAAGGGGAGCTTCGGTCCAGTAGTGGTAAACGCGCACCCAGTAATTCGTTCCGGGCACGAGGTTGTTCACCACGAGGCCTTCGTTACCACCGGCGATCGTTGCATCCGCACAGGCCAGCGATATCGGTATTTCGCACCCTACACCTATCAATTCCACCACGGCATCGAAGTTGGCTTCACCGGCCACCGCGATCGTGGCATTGGGGCTGGTTGCTTGGAAGGTGAACCAGACATCATCATTCGAGGATCCGGTAAAGCCATTGCACGTGATCGGTGGGGCTGATTGGGTGGCTCCGATAGTGGTGGCTGATATGGTCTCGCAGGTCGTGTTGATGGGCAGAACGATCGCTTCATCGCATGCGTCATTGGTGGCCACAACGGTGCACTGGTTCGCTGTCAGATTGATGGTGTAATCACCGTAGTTCCCGCCGTCAACGGGTATTGGGATAAAGTAGGTACCAGCCGGCAAAGACAAGTGATCGACTCCCCAGATATCACCATCACAAACCGTGTAGTCCGCCATGCCGACGGACAGTTCCTCCAACGCCGGGCAGTCCACCAGGCTGAGCGGAAGAGTATTGAACATGGGGTCCGTACCACAAAGATCCCAACTCACGTCAGCACAGGTCAACAACGTGAATGCATGGTAGACGTACGGCTCGGTGCTGCCCTCTGGGGGCACCGCCCCCACCGTGGTACCGTTGAAGGTGATGGTCTCCCCGACCTGGACGACTACAGGTAGCACATCCGCGCAATCATCGTTCGCTGGTGGGTCTCCCCCGAAATGGATGCAGATGTCGAACGTAGGAGTGGCCGGTGGACCTGCTGAATAGTCATACACCCTTAGGAAGTAGGTCTGGCCAACCACGAAGCTGCCATAGTATATGCGCTCGGTCTCACCGGCAAGCGAATCATCAGAACAGATGTAGGAGGTGGAACCTGAACAATCACCTGAGGTGAACAACTGTACCACTGCGTCGTAGCCGGATGACCCGAGCACATCGATCACGGCGATGGGGCTCGTTGGTATGAAGCTGAACCAAACATCATCATTCGCATCGCCGGTGAAGTCGTTGCAGGTGATGGCCGGCAGCGACTCGGTCGCATCCTGCGAAGTGAACGTACTTGGCTCGCAGGACTGGGTCTGGAACAGTTCAATGGCTGATGTGCACTCATCGTTCGTAGCGCCTGATCCGCACGCGGTCGCGGTGATGGTAAGATCGAAAGCTCCGGTCGAGCCGAGGCCGAAACGCCCCACCGGAACGTAGTAGGTACCGGGCTCGAGTGCGTTGTAGTTCACTACGAGGTTGCCGTCAGCGCAGCCCTCCGCATCCAGCGCACCACTGACCAAAGTATTGGCAGGGCATTGGCGTGCGAGACGGAGGTAGATGGCGTCGAACTCCGGATCGGTGCCACATAGGCTCACCTGCACGTTGGCACACGTGCCCACGTTAAAGGCATACCAGACCTTGGGCACACCATCATCCAGGACAGAGGACGTCACCGCATCACCAGCGGTAGTGGAACCCACAGTGGTGCCGGTGAAGAAAAGACTTGAACCGACCGTCAATTGTTCGAGCGTCAACGATGCACACGCATCATTTGCAGGAACTGAAGAAAGCCCCGTGATGCAGATGGTGAATTCAGGATCGTCGGAAGGGCTCAGCTCGAACCAATCGTAGACCCGCACGAAGTAGGTCGCGCCCACCGTCAGTCCTGTAGCATCGACTTGCTCCTGTCCATCGAAGTTGGTGAGGTCGGCGCAGGCGATGGACGCTCCTTCGCACGCACCGCTGCGTAGGTCTATCACCATATCGATGGAAGGACTGCTTTGCACGAAGATCGAATGCGACGATGCCGTGGCCACAAAACGGAACCACACATCGTCAGCTTGTGCGGCGGTGGTCCCATTGCACGAGATCGGAGGTAGGCTTTGGGTCGCCTCGGCTATAGAGAACGTCTGCGGGTCGCACGTGGCACTCGGGATCAATTCAATGGCTTGGGTGCATTCATCATTGACCGTGGTTGTTGTCGGCCCCGTGATACAGATCGCGATCGTCGGGTCATCGAATTCCCCAGGGGTGAAGAAATCGTATACACGGATCAAATAGGTCTGCCCGACGATCAAGCCAAGGGCGTCGATCTGTTCGGTCCCATCAATGGCAGTTTCATCCGCACAGGCAATGGACGAACCCTCACAAGCACCACTGCGTAGGTCGATCACCGGATCAATGCCAACTCCTCCTTGCACACGTATCGAATGGGAAGCTGCTGTGGCCGTGAAACGGAACCAGATGTCTCCAGCATCGGGGTCCGCCACTCCATTACAAAGGACGCCGGGCAGGCTTTCGGTCGCCTCGGCGATGGTAAAGTACTCCAGGTCACAAATGGCACTTGGGAGCAACTCAATGGCTTGAAAACACTCATCGTTGATCGGTGCTGCACCGAGCGCACCGTTCGGTCCAATGAAATTGGACGTCCAAGATCGTGGCACTCGCACTGAAACGGGATAGCTCTTCCCCGAACGATCGATACCCTTGATCGCATACGGGTCCATCTGTGCGGACAACGATCTGCAAAAGAGTAGAACCAGGGTGAGTGTCGCAACGCGCATGGTGATGGTATTGTGGTTCGAATATCGCTCAAATTCCTGTTCGGGTTGCAGCTGGGACGCTATGTCGGACCCGATGCGGTTCCGGCGGGAGGATCTTGGTCGTCATGGAAAACCGTATCAGAGGCCATCCCTACTTGGCAGAAGCCGCTTGTCCGATGGAACACTGACCATTGCTCGGGATACGCTTTGTTCGCATCATGAAAGCCATCTTCTGCGAACGCTACGGGCCGCCCGAGGAACTGCAACTGCTGGATGGACCTGTACCTGTGCCGCTCAAAGGGCAGGTACTGGTGCGCGTGTGCGCTACAACGGTGAACGACCAAGACTGGAGCATGGTGAACGGCACCCCACGGATCTACCGGTTGATCTTCGGGCTTTTCCGCCCCCGACAGCCCATACCGGGTATTGAGTTGGCGGGTGTCGTGGAGGCCCTTGGTCCCGGAGTAAGCCAATGGCGTGTGGGCGACAAGGTCTACGGTGATACCTCGAACGGCGGTTCTGGGACCTTCGCGGAGCTCGTGGCAGTGCCAGGAACGGAGCTTCGACGCATTCCGGAAGAGATATCGTTCGTGCAAGCAGCTGCGATACCGCACGCGCTGGAACTGGCCTACCAGGCGCTGGTGGAGATCGGCAAATTGAAGAACGGTGAAAGGGTTCTACTCAACGGTGCTGGAGGTGGTGTAGGCACCTTCGCCCTTCAACTGGCCAAACAACAAGGTTGCACCGTATGGGGCGTGGACACGGGCGAGAAATTGAAAGGAATGACGGCGCTCGGCTTCGACCACGTGATCGACTACACGCAACAGGACTTCACCCGACTTGGTGAACGCTTCGACCTGGTCGTGGACATGAAAACGAAACGTTCGCCGCGCGAGCTTCTACGGGCCTTGGCCCCCAATGGCCGTTACGTAACCGTGGGCGGCGATCCTGGTCGCTTGATCGCCTTGCTGTTCGCACGTCTCTTGGGTCGGCGCAACTTGCACATCGTGGCGCTAAAGCCGAATCGGGACCTGGATACCCTTGCACCACTCATCAGCAACGGCACCCTGAAACCAGTGATCGATGGGCCGTATACGTTGGAGGATGCACCGCGCCTGGTCCGTCGCTTCGGTGAAGGGCGACATACGGGCAAGGTTGTGATGGAGGTAGGTGGAACGAATTGATCCGTTCTGCTCCTATCTGACCGATACCTTTCGCAGACCCATCTTCGCAGCATGCGTGCTTTACTCCTTCTTTCCTGTATTTGGTTCGTCAGCCTTGACGCACTGGCCCAAAATAGCTCGTCTTTGGTCTCTCGTTCTTTTCCTGGATCAGAAGGCATAAAGGCCACCATCACGGCATTGGACAGCGCCCTATTCGCTGCCTTCAACGCGCACGATGCCGTAGCCTTGGGCACGTGGTTCACACAGGATCTGGAATTCTACCACGACAAAGGCGGCCTAACCGGCTACGACTCGACCATGGCCAGCTTCCGCGGCCTCTTCGCCCGCAACGCAGAGACCGGTCTGCACCGCGAACTGGTACCCGGCAGTTTAGAGGTGTATCCCATCGGCGACTTCGGACTGTTGGAAGTGTGCGAACACCGCTTCTGCCATACCGAGAACGGCAAGGAAGACTGCGGGATCTTCAAGAACATCATGGTGTGGCGCAAGGAAGGCCCCGGCTACAAGGTGAGCCGGGTGATCAGTTATGATCACTGACATCGGCGTTATGAACGGTCCAGACCATGTGTATACAACTTATTAAAGCGGCCACGGATACCCACTGGGAGCAGGCCACCCTGTTGATGCAGCGCGTTTATGTAGGCGGTGGCTACACCGCAGCGGAGAAGGCAAACGATTTCATGACCCGGAAGAACCTGGAGCCTTCCGGGCAACTGCTGGTGGCGGTGGATGACGCCGACGATGTGCTCGGAGCCGTGCTTTTGTTGCATCGAGTGAGTGCTCTACGGCAATTGGCGGGGCCGAAAGAGCGGGAGTTCCGGCTGCTGGCCGTGGATGACAAGGCACGTGGCAAGGGAGTTGGACAACGACTCGTTGAAGCCTGTGTGGATCGTGCCTTCGCAGCAGGAGCGCAGGCGATGGTACTCTGGTCACAACCAAGTATGCACAGCGCGCATCGCCTTTACGAACGGCTGGGCTTCTCGCGCGCATCAGAGCGGGATCAGGAGGATCCACGCGGCTTCACACGCATGGTCTTCCGAAAGGAACTGTGAGCACACCGGCTTAAGTTCCGCCGCGGTCTCGAACGTCGTCTACGGCCTGGCTAATGAGCGCGCGGGATCGAAAGCGCATCCTTTCGCACGGGACCGCTGCCGCCCATAAGGTCCGTGCACCATCCATACGCCGCCTAGCTTCTCGTATAAGCCGTGTGTCCATTTATTTAGATATTTGTCTAATCATCTATGAACAAGGCATTCAAAGCCCTCAACGATCCCACGCGTCGGCGTATCCTGGAGCTTCTGCGGCAACAGGACATGACGGCGGGTGATATCGCGGAAGAGTTCGACATGAGCTTCCCCAGCATCAGCCACCACCTGGACCTGCTGCGCCAAGCCGGACTTGTCGCCTCCGTGAAGGAAGGCCAGTTCGTGCGGTACTCCCTGAACACGACCGTGATGGACGAACTGATCGGCTGGATGCTGACCTTGAAAACACCCCCGAAACGCAAGCGATGAACGAACCGACCACACCCACGAACCGGCTCTTCGAGGCCAGCCTCGTTGCGCTGCTGCTCATCCCCTTCGGATACCTTGCGTACAAGTGGTCGAGCCTGCCGCCCAGCGTGCCGTTACATTGGAACGCCGCGGGCGAAGCCGACCGTTACGGAGATAGAGCCGCGCTGTTGCTCCCGCTCGCCTTGATCCTGTTCGTGCCATACGCCGCCCTGTTGCTCGCCCCGCGTATCGATCCGCGCAGGAAGAACCTTTCGACTTCATCCAAGGCCTTCCGTGGCGCCCGACTCACGTTGTCCCTTTTCACCTGTTGCATCGCCCTCGTGGTGGTGTACAGCGCCGATGGCCACAACGTGCCTCCCGGCGATGTGATCTTCCCGCTGTGTTTCCTCCTCCTCGCCGGCCTGGGCAACTTCCTACCGGCCTTGCGCTCCAACTACTTCATCGGTATCCGCACTCCTTGGACCATAGAGAGCGAAGAGAACTGGCGTCGCACGCACCGCTTCGGCGCTCGGCTCTATTTCTGGGGCGGTCTGGCGGGAGCGGTCATCGTGTTCCTCATCGATGACCAGCAGCATCGCTTCAACTTCTTCCTGCCAACGTTCCTCGTGTTCGCCCTGACCCCTGTCCTGTACTCCTACCTCCTCCATCATCGCTCGCAACGCACTGAACCATGAAAAACAAGAAGTTCCTCCTCGGTCTGCTCATCTTCCTGCTCGGTGTGGTCGGCGTGCTGAGCCTGCTCACCAGCGAACTCCCCATGAACGCCTTACCCGCGTTGGTGCGGGAGCGTTTCACCGATGCACAGATCAAGCTGCTGGTCCTCCTCAATCCTGTGGCGCTGGTGTTGATCATGGTATGCATCGGTACGCCGCTGCATGAACGTGCGGGCCTCAGCGTGCCGACCCTCATGGGCTGGTTGCAGGGCACTCCGATAAGGGCCGTGTTCGCCCAACAGGTGAAGGCCGGTGTCGTGTACGGCGCACTGGCCGGTGTGTTGCTCGTCGGCATATCCTTCGCCTTCGGTGATACCATCGCTGCCGATCAGGAGAAACTGGCCGCCGGCATCAAGCCCTCTTTACTGGCACGCTTCCTCTATGGTGGCATCACCGAAGAGATCCTCATCCGATTCGGCATGATGACCTTGGTTTTATGGTTAGCCCTGAAAATGCTCCCCTCCACTGCTGCAGCTTGGACGAGCATCGCGGTGGCCTCCCTCGTGTTCGCGCTCGGCCATCTACCAGCGGTCTTCGCCGTGATCACCGAACCCAGCGCCTCGCTCTACGCGTACATCCTCTTGGGCAACATCGCTGGCGGCTTGGTCTTCGGTTGGCTCTATTGGAAGAAGGGCTTGGAAGCGGCGATGATCGGACATGCCATGGCACACGTGGTCATGGTCAGCGCGGAACAGCTTCTTCCAGGGTGATGAATTCGCACAGCGGACAGTCCACTCAGAAATTCTTTAGGCCCCATACATTGAAGCCGTGGACGAGTGTAGCCGGTATCAGGCTCTTCGTGCGGTGGGAGACTTAGCCCCACATCAACCCTTATGGCACGATGGGGACGGCACCGATCTTGGCGTCTTACAGTTCACTGCGCTCGTGTCGGCGCACGGGGAGATCCTACTTCGTGGGGAACTACTCCGCGAAGAGGTCGATGATGACCGTACAAAGCAGTTTAGCGCCCAGATAGGCCAGTGCCTTCAGTAGCTCCCCATGCCGAATGGAGCGTTCTAGCACACCCGTCAAAAAGTGGAGAATGACCAGTGCCGCCAACGGATGGAGACGCACGGCACTCCACTGCATTCGTAGAACGCCGGTCTCGCTCGGGGCTTACCCACGCGACCGTTCATTGGATGTTAATGACAGCATCCTCGAACATCACACCTCGGATCCTGCCATTCGGATCTCAGGCACTACCGCACCCGACCACCTTGGAGCTTCTTCGTCACCAAGGGTGGCCGCCTATCGCGCAGGAAGACCCACTTTTCAGTCGTGCTCTCTTCCTGTGAGAAACGGTAGCCATCACCCGCATAGGCTTTGATACCCTCCGGTTCCAAAATGCGGTGTTGAATGATGAACCGCGCCAGAGCACCGCGCTGGTTCTTGACATAGGTCTGTAATGGCTTGTAAGTCCCGCCCACTTTGTCCTTGAACTCTGGAGTGATCACCCGTGCTTTCAATATGTCCGGCTTCACGGCTCTGAAGTATTCCGCGCTGGCACAGTTGACCACCACATCGGACTTGCTAGCCTTCAGGTCGGTATTCAAGACATCGGTTATCCGTTCACCCCAGAACGCATACAAGTTGCGGGCTTTGCCGATACCGAACGGGGTCCCCATCATCAACCGGTAGTCCTGCATAAGGTCTAATGGACGAAGCACGCCGTAAAGACCGCTGAGGATGCGGAGGTGGTGCTGCGCGAAACGTAGATCATCGGAGGACAAGGACCGCGCCTCCAGGCCTCTGTACACCTCACCGTTGAACGTGAACACGGCTGGCCGCGCGTTCTTCGTGGTGAACGGCAGCTTCCACTGCACGTAGCGGCTGCGGTTCAGCTCACCGAGCTTCTCGCTAAGGTCCATCATCTCGGCGAGTTTCTTCGCGCTCAGGGTCCTCAACTTGCCCACCAGCAGCTCCGCTTCCTTCAACAAGACCGGCTGGGTGGTCTCTGCAATGGTCGGCGTCTCTTGGGCCAGGTCCTTGGCTGGCGATAGCAGGATCAGCATGGCCGAAAGGTATATACGCGTCCGACTGGATCCATCGATCCCAAGCAGCATCCATTCAAGCAGCGGTGGACGTATGGCATGCTACATATGAGCTGTTCTAATGCGGACCACCTCGTTCTATGACACCGCTGAGTGCATCCATGCTGTCGCACCAGCCGCCCACGTGACTGTCGCGCGAGGCCTCGGTGGCGAGACCGGTCTGGCGGAACTCCATCCGCGTGCGCGTGTCTTCCTCGTGCAGATCAACGGTGACCAGCGTGCGGTGATGCGCCGGATTCACCGGCACCGGCGATATCTCCCACCGGTGCGTGAAGGCCAGGTGACCGATGGGCCGCACAGCAGTGTAGGTGCCGTAGATCGGGATGTCCTCACCGGCCGGGTTGCGCAGCACTACGCGGTAGGTCCCGCCTTCGCGTACGTCGCACGCAGCGCTTTCCGTGCTGAACGCCGCACAACCGAACCATTTCACCAGCATCGCAGGCGTGGTCCAGGCTTTCCACACGAGCTCGCGCGGCGCATCGAACACGCGCGTGATGCGGATCTCGTCCGCTGCGGGTGTGGCGACGTTGTTGCGGAGGTGCTGGGCGGTGATCGGCTCCATACCCGCGAAGGTAGGATCCGCTATTGGGTCTTCGCCACGATGCTCTGGAACCCGCCGAACGCCATGCGCTTATGGTCGAAGATGGGCGTCTTCATCTGCTCGCGGTACATCTTGTCCATGCGTGGATCGCTCATCACCTTCTTGTTCACCTGGTCGCGGTGCTTCCGGCTTTTATACACGATGTACGAGAACAGCACCGTTTCGTCGGGCTTGCATTTGGCGGCCTTCGGGAACGGGTAGAACATTCCTTCGTGGTCCAGGTCATCGCCCACGCACTCCATGTACTGCAAGGCGCCGTGGTCCATCCACACCTTGCTCGCGGCCGTTGCCAGCCTCTTGTAGCGCGCCAGGTTCTTCTTTGGGATGGCGATCATGGATCCATCGATGTAGTTGGCCATGTGCTGGGGTGTTACTGGTTTTCTGCTTGGGTCTTCAGTCCGGCCAGACCGCTCTCGAAGTCCTTGCCGATCATCTTGTCCATGGGGATGAAGATGCTCATGAGCTTCCCAATGAACAAGTTGGGGCCATCCATGGTCCAACGCACAGTGGTGGCATGGCCTTGCGGCGTGAAGTGGAAGTGCGTGATGCATTCGTTCTTGAAGGGCCGCACGAAACGCAGGTCGATCTTCACGCCGCGGGTACTGGCCTCCAGCACTTCCATGGTGCCTTCGCCGGCCTTGCCGTTCCCGTTCCACGCGTATTTGGCGCCAACGCCTTGCGCCGCACCCAGGTAGTCGCGCTTCATGTTCGGGTCAAGCTTCTCCCAAGGGCTCCAAGATTGCCACTTGTGGAAGTCTGCGATGTGCGGCAGGATGCGCTCCGGAGGTGCGTTGATCACGGTGCTGCGTTCGTAGTGCGCGGTGTTCGGCTTCAGCGAAGCAGCGACAAGGATGCCGATGACGAGAACGGCGAGGGCGATGAGGATGTAGAGCAGCATGGTTCAGGGTTTATGCGGTCGCTTTCAGACGCTTGTGGTGAAGGACGTACGCCCACACCAGAAAGGCAACGAACAGGAACATCGGGGCTACCGAAGCAACCGGGTCTCCAACAGCGATGAAGGAGATGATGGCCGCCACCAGATCCACGAAGAAGCCGAAGTAGGCCCATTCCTTCACGCGCGCCGGTACCATGGGCAGCACGATGGCGACGGCCCCGACCACCTTGGCCCAGGAGACCAGTTGGATGAAGTACAGCGGATAGCCCAGGTGGTCGTGCAGCATGGCCACGGCCTCGGGCATCAGGGTGATGCCGCCGAAGGAGGAGAAGATCATGAACGCGCTGAAGAGCGCAGTGGCGATCCAGTAGGTGATGTTGAGCTTTTTCATTGTTGGGGCGGGAAATTTCCCGCCCGTTCGGGATCTAGTAGGTGTTGCAGTTTGTCCATGTTCTCCTCGTTCGCCTTGGCGATGAATTCGCGGATGGGAGCCAGTTCTTCCGCCGTGTCGAACCGCATGATCCAATCGACACGGGTTCCTTCTGGCACCTCGGTGAAGGTCACCATGGCTTTGTAGAAGTGCATCTCCTTCAGGTGGTCGAACTCCAGGTAGCCCGGTGGTTCGATGCGCTTGAAGACGCAGGTGTTGTGGAAGTCGCCGGGTGGGCCGTGCATGGTGAAGTCCCAGATGCCTTCTGGTTTCAACTCGAAACGATGGAAGGTGTTGGTGAAACCGTTCGGACCCCACCAGCGAGCGAGTTGCTCCGGTTCGGTCCACGCGGTGAAGACCCGTTCGCGCGGTGCCGTGATCACACGCGATGTGCGCACGTCAAGACCGGCAAGGACATTATCTGATCCGCTCATTTTCTGATCTTCTGATCCTTCTTCGGCCACCGCAGTTCGATCTCCGCCATCTTCATCTTCACGATGTCCTTGACCAGTGCAGCGGGCAACGGCTTCTCCGGTGTGAACTGGATGGTGCCTTTGCTCACCGTGAAGTCCTTCAGCCGCTCCTTGAAACCGACAGGTACCGAGCCGTAGAGCGCGACGTGGTTCTTGGCTGCGCCCAGGTAGAGCATCGGATGATCATTGTACTTGAAGCCCGGCAGTCCATAGCCAAAGTGCTCCGTGCAACCTGGGGCCGCCGCGAGGATCTGCTTGCGCAAGGTTTGCAGCACCTTTCGCTGGGCGACTGGCAGTTGTGCCAGGTAGTCGTCCGTGTTCGTTGGTTTCTTGGGCAGGTCGCGCATGGTCTTTTTCGGCAGTTTGCTGAATTGCAGTCCTGCCATCGTGAGTTCCTCGCGCAGGATGGGCAGGGAAGACGGACCGAATCCATGAAGGGCCAGTAGTTCAACCTCAGTCCGGGTGGACAGGTCACGCAGCGTGCGGATACCAGCGCCCTCCAAGGCCCGTCTCGCCGGTGCGCTGAGCTGGGCCATCCAGCCATCCATCGGAGCTTTCAGCGCTTCGCACAGCGGACAGGTCGGGCAGTCGCTCGTTTTCACGAAGCGATGGCCGTTCGGACAAGTACGCTCAATGCTTCGGCGAGTCATGTTGATGGAAAGTTGGTTGATGCTCGAGGACGAAAGCGGCCAGTCGAGCCAAGCATTCGTTCCAGCCGATGCTGTGCTCCTCGCAATGCGGCACCGTCGCGAACGTGGTCTGGTTGAGGGTGAGCACGGTGGAAGCACCGCGTTCTTCCAGGGTGATCGCCACCACGGTATCGCACCAGATGTCGCCCTCACCGTCCTCGCGCAGCCAGGTGAAGACCAGTCGCGCAGGTGGGTCGATGTGCGTGTACTCGCCGCGCACCCAGTGGTCGCTGCCATCCGGAGCACGCATGCAGAAGCGGTATTTGCCACCCACGCGGAAGTCCTGCTCACAATGCGGTAGGGTGAAGTCCATGGGCCCCCACCAGCGCACCAGGTGCTTCGGGTGTGACCATGCCTCGAAGACGAGTTCGATGGGCGCATGCAAGGTGCGCGTGAGCACCAGGGTGCGTTGGTCGATGTCGGGTGCGATCTCCATGGTCATTTCTTTCGTTGGCGGGTGACCTGTCGCGCCCTTGCCAGGTCGCGTTTCCTGGCGCGCTCTGCGATCAAGGGCCGCTGGATATCGCGCAGCACATCCTTGCCCACCCAGCGCTCGGTCTTGTCGGTGCTGGCTGCGAGGCGCTGGGCTACTTCCAGGGCCGCTGCACGACAGGCCACACTGCGCGAACCCATGCTGCGCAAGGCCCAGCTCACGGCCTTCTTCACGAAGTTGCGTTCGTCGTTCGCCGCTTTTTCGCAGAGCGGAAGCAGTTCGAGATAAGGCGCGTCGGGACCTTTCTTGTCGTGCAAGGCCATGCCGGCCAACAAGGCGAACGCGGCCCGTTTCTCGAACTCCGGCTTGCGCTTGGCCCATTGCTTCACTTTGGCGAAGGCGTGCGGTGTCTTGTCGAAGAGCAGGAAACACGCCGTGTCGCAATCGGCCCAGTTGCGGAAGTCGGCGCACCAGCTATCCATCAGCGCTGGCGTCACCTGCATGGGATCGGCGATGTGGGTGGCCAGCGCTTTCGCCTCGTGCCAGCCGGTGGCCCAAAGCAAGGTGGCCAATTCATGGTCTTTGCCGATGGTCTTCGCCAGCTGCTGAACATCCGGCATCGACGTACCGAAGGCTTGGTCGGTGTGGATCGCGAACCGCGTGGACAACTGGTCGCGGTAACGCTTGGTACCGTGCGCCTCCAGCCACTGGAGCGCCGCTTTCACATCCGCTTCACGCTTCTTCGCCATCGGTTCCTCTCATTATCTGATCATCTGATCATCTGATCATCTCATCATCTGATCATCTCATCATCTGATCGTCACCCCACGATCCAGTTCAGTTCCGTGCGGTAGTCCTTCGGGTCCTTCACCTCGTCTGGGTTGTTCAAGTAGCTCTCCCAGAATTTGCCGTTCTCGCCGTGCCCGTTCTCGCTCACCCATTGCTGCAGCGCGGGCCATGCTTGCGCCAGACCTTCATAGGGTCCTTGGTATACGCTGCGCACGACGGTCACAGCGGGCAGCTTGCTGTTGATCACACGCCCTTCTTCCCTGATCGGTTTCGATACCGGGAAGCCGATCTCGAAGTCGAAGGTGTCGCTCGGGCGGCGGTGATGATAACTGAACATCGGACCGGCCGGTTGCAGGCCTTGAGTGGAGAGCACGGTGATGATCTCCTGTATCGCGGGGTCCATGTACTTGGGCATGTCACGACCGGGGATCACGAGCGGGATCGCAGCGGTGATGACCTCCTTGGTGGTGATGACTTCGGGTGTGCTGATCATAAAGGGGGGAATTAGAGGATCAGATGATCAGAAGATCAGATGATGTACGGCAGCCGGAATTATCTGATCTTCTGATCATCTCATTATCTGATCGCGGTTATCCAAGCGCTCACGATGGTCTGTAGGGCTTGTTGTTTGGCTTTGATGTCCGTTGCGTTCTTGAAGATGATCTGCGCACGGTCGTTGCCGAGCCATTTGATCAAGCATTGCGGATCAGGGATGCGGTCTTTCATGATCACGCCCTTCGCCTTGGCGCCGGCGTGCAGGATGACCATCGGCTCCTTGATGTGCTTCGGCCCGTTCAGCGTCGCGAACCAATCCACAGTTCTGAAGCTGGCCGTGTTCCATTTCACACCCTCCAGGATCGACTTGTCGGCACCAAGGATGATGGTACGCAGCTGGTCGATCTCCTTGCGCAAGGGATGCTTGTTCGCATCCAGCAAAGCGTTCACGGCGGGGTCGAAGCGGGTGGGCATGGTCCTTCAGCGTTGCGAAGCGAGGTAGTTGTCCAAGTGATCGTAGCTGGCATCCAGTCCGGTGCTCATCGGTCCAGCAAGCACGCCATCGCGCGCCTTGGTCGACTCGTACTCTACCACAAGCGACATTAACGTCACGCCGTTCTCTTCGGACAGGGTCAATGTGTTCGTCGCTTCGCCTTCGTACCAAGCATCGTCGAATTTCTCGGTGGTCACCATACGATCCGGCGGCGACAGCTCGAGGATGCGACCACCCATGCCCATTTCCCGACCATCGGCGTTCGTCCAAGCCCAGCGGTAGGTGCCACCGGCGCGTAGGTCCATCACGCAGGTGGTCATCGTCCAACCCGGAGGACCGTGCAGCCAGTGCTTCAACATTTCCGGCTTGGTCATGGCGTCGAATACGAGTGCACGCGGTGCTTTGAAGCTGCGCGTGATCAGGATGGCGCGTTCGCCATGCGCGGTGACAGTCACTTTGGTGCCCATGACCCTATCGATCAGGCCTGTCTTTCCGCGTAGGCCTTGAACCGATCAAGGATCGCCTGCCAGCCGCCGCGCTGCATTTCCACGGGGTTCTGCGTTTCAGCGTCGAACGATTCCACTACACGCGTGCCACCATTCTCTTGGGAAAAGAGGATCTCGCAGGAGCGACCGTCGGCCATGGTGTATGCGATGCGCTTATGCGGTTGAACGTCGTCGTACACACCTTCGAAGTCGAAGCTGAAGCTGCCGTCGCGTGCGGCCATGGTGCTGCTGAACTTGCCGCCGGTGCGCAGGTCGTTCGCGGCTTTGGGGCAGTGCCAATCGTCGTTGGCGGCGTTCCATTGCATGATGTGCTTCGGGTCGGTCCAGGTGTTCCAGACATCGGCCACGGGCTTGTTCACGAGGGCGGAAACGGTGATGCGGGTTGTTGTGCTCATGTGCTTAGGGGATTGTCGGGGCCGGGAATTCCCGGCCCTTACGTGCTAGTCGATCGCTTCGATGCCTTGTTCCTTCAGTCGTTGGATGTTGTCCTTCATGGCTTGCAGCTGTTCCGGGGCGTGACCGGTCCATTCCGTCACTTCCCCCACCACGCGAAGGGCTTCCTTGGTGCGGTATGACTTGGTGGGGTTGCCGGGGAATTTCTTGTCGGTGAGGTTCGGGTCGTCCTCGAACGTGCCCGTGGGCTCCACGATGTAGATGCGTTCCCGACCATCACCGGCAGCGAGTTCGGCGCCCCAGATGGCGGCCTCCAGCGTCGCGCTGAAGTACACATGGTTCGCCTGTTTCCGCTGGCCGTAGTTGGACGTGTAGCCTGGTGCCAGCGAATCGCCGATCCGCAGGTCCGCCTTGGTGCCGTGGTAGTACATCGTTGTTTCCATGGTCGAGCAAAGGCTACTTGCCAGAAGAGAGCAATTCGTCCAGCTGATCGAGGCCCATGGTGAAGCCTTCTTTGAAGCCCATCTGAACGATCTGGTCCAGTTCCTCCGGTGTACCGAAGTGCAGGATCACGCGCACAACGGTGCGGTCGTCAGTGGCGGCGAAGTGCGCTTCCCAGGCCACTTTCGGCTTGATCGTATTGGCCACACCGTGCTCATCGCAGAACGCGTCGCTACCGGAGAAGAAGGTTTTCGGACGAATGACATCGTAGTCGAAGAAGCACCAATGCCGATCACCTTGCGGCCCTTGCATGCAGTAGAGCCAGCGCCCGCCCTCGCGGAAGTCGAGCGACTTGATAACGCACGCGTAAGGCTTCGGTGCCCACCACTTGCAGAGGATGTCCGCTTGGGTCCAAGCCGCCCAAACAGGATCCAGCGGCGCGTTGAAGGAACGCTCCACGGTGATCTTGCGCTGTTCGCGTTGAACCTCGAAGTTGGAAAAGGGGGAAGGGATCATCGGTCAGGGTTGTTGTGAGCGTTCCAAGTATTCCGCCAGGCGACCGAGCGTTTGTTGGCCACCCTCGACCGCGCCGTATTGTTCCACCACCACAGCGCGCGCTTCCTTCGAGGGGAAGACGGTACGCAGCGTGATCAAGGTACCGCCATCCTGATCCGTGAAGGTCAAGGAACCTTCGAAATGGCGCGGGTTCTCCCAGTCGCCGTGATCGTAAACGAGACGATCGATCGGTGTCACCTCGGTGTAGGTGATCAGGTTCGGCCAAACCTTGCCATCGGGACCGGTCATGGTGTATTTCCATTGCCCGCCGACGCGCAGCTCATGTGCGAGGGTTTTGTTCGCGAACCCCTTCGGGCCCCACCACCGGTCGATGTGTTGCGGATCCGTGCACACCTCCCACACCAAGGCGCGTGGCGCGTTCACGGCGCGCGTGATCACGATCTCGCGATCACCGACCAGCTTACTTGTTGCTTCCATGCTTCTTGCGTTTGGTCGCAGACTTCACGGGAGCAGGCTTCTCCTGTGTTTGCAGCTCTTTCAGGTAGTCCTCCAGGCGATCGAAGCGTTCTTCCCAGAACTGACGGTACTGCTCCATCCAGTCGGTGGCCTCCTTCAGCGGCGCGGCCTTGATCTCGCACGGCCGCCACTGTGCCTCCTTGCCGCGCGCGATCAGCTGCGCGCGCTCCAACACTTTCAAGTGCTTGCTCACCGCGGGCAGGCTCATGCTGAACGGAGCGGCTAGATCGTTCACCGAGGCCGGGCCGCTGGAAAGCCGCGCCAGTATGGCCCGACGCGTGGGGTCGGCGAGTGCGGAGAAGGTGAGCGAGAGGCGGTCCATGGGTGGGTGGGGCAAATGTAATTAACCAACTAGTTAAATACAAACTTCCTCGTGCTTTTTGCTGATGGCATCAGGATGTCACCCGTCCACTTCATCATGAAAGTTGATCCTTCCACGGCAGTAGCAGGGACTACCTTCGCACCATAACCAGCAAGACCGATCATGGCAATCAACCGCAAAGCGACCGCCACTTGGAAAGGGACCGGCAAAGAAGGAGCCGGCAGTGTGACCACCATGAGCGGTGCGTTGAACGAGCTACCCCACTCCTTCTTAACACGTTTCGTGAGCGAGGATGGTAGGGCCGGTACGAACCCGGAAGAGTTGATCGCTGCGGCCCACGCGAGTTGTTTCACCATGAAGCTGAGTTTCGTATTGAACGCGGCTGGCTACACCGCGGATAACCTGGAATGCACGGCCAACGTGAAGATGGACAAGGTGGGTGATGGCATGGGTGTGGTGGGTATCCACCTTGAACTGAAAGGTTCGGTGCCGGGGATGACCGCCGAGAAGTTCCAAGAGTGTGCGGAAGACGCCAAAGTCAATTGCCCGATCAGCCAATTGCTCAGGAGCGTTCCCATCACCCTGAGCGCGTTGCTGGCCTAGGTTCCGGGCGTTTCGGCTTCCACCCTATCCGGCATGTTGCGCTCGCTTCCCGTGGAGGATTGGCTCACTTTGGAGCCGCCCATCATCGATGTGCGATCACCAGGTGAATTCGCGCGAGGCCACATTCCCGGTGCGCACAATGTTCCCTTGTTCACCAACGAAGAACGCGCTATAGTAGGTACACTGTACAAGCAAAAGGGCCGTGACCCAGCCGTGTTGGAAGGTCTCCGGTTGGTAGGGCCAAAACTTGCTTGGTTGGTGGAGGAAGCTCAACGCCTCGCTCCTACCGGCCGTATTCGTGTGCATTGCTGGCGTGGCGGTGAACGCAGCGGCAGCGTAGGCTGGTTATTGGACAAAGCCGGCTTCGTGGACGTGTTCACCCTGAAGCGAGGTTACAAGGGTTTCCGGGCGCATGCGCAAGCGACGCTCAGGAGTCCCTTCCTGTTGAAGGTGCTCGGTGGCTTCACCGGAAGCGGCAAAACAGAATCGCTGAAGCACCTCGGTCGATGCGGCGCGCAGGTGGTCGATCTTGAAGCCCTTGCGGATCACAAGGGTTCGGCCTTCGGTGCGCTAGGCCAGCTCCCTCAGCCTACCACTGAACATTTCGAGAACAGGCTATGGTCAGCACTAGCGGCCCTCGATCCATCACGTCCCATCTGGGTGGAGGATGAAAGTGCGATGATCGGAAGAGTGAATGTGCCGAGCGCTTTCTTCGCGGCGATGCGCGCTGCTCCCCTCTACTTCGTTGAAGTGCCACAAGAGGAACGTGCGAAGCGCTTGGTAGAGCACTATGGTCACTTTCCGAAAGAACAACTTGCGGGATCGATCCAGCGTATCGCCAAGCGCATGGGGCCACAGCATTGCAAGAACGCGCTCTTGGCGTTGGACGAAGGTGATCTGGAACAAGTGGCCCTGCTCGCTCTTCGCTATTATGACAAGGCCTATCTCCATGGAGCATCACTCCGGGACCCTATGCGCGTGATCAAGTTGACGGCCTCCGCCAACGACCCTGAAGCCCTGGCTCGCCAATTGAACGAACTCCCATGACGCCTGCCTCCGACCCCATTCGCCTTACCCGGTTCAGCCATGGCGCAGGTTGTGGCTGCAAGATCCCACCGGCCCAGTTGGAGGTCATTCTGAAAAGCAGCATCGGTACTTTTCCGGATCCCGCGTTGCTCGTAGGCTATGGCTCGCGCGATGATGCCGCTGTATACTCCATCGGTGATGGCCGCTGTATCATCAGCACAACGGACTTCTTTTCCCCGATCGTCGATGATCCCCATGACTTCGGTCGCATCGCTGCCACGAACGCGCTGAGCGATGTGTACGCCATGGGTGGAAAGCCCCTCTTGGCTGTGGCGATCCTCGGGTGGCCCATTGAGAAACTCCCTGCGGAGTTGGCTCAACAAGTGCTGGAAGGCGGCCGAAGATCATGCCATGAAGCCGGTATCGCCTTGGCAGGGGGGCATAGCATCGATGCGCCTGAACCCTTCTTCGGGCTTGCTGTAACAGGGGAAGTCCTTGGAACGAATTTGAAAAGGAATGACACGGCCCACGATGGTGACCTGCTCTACCTTACCAAGCCCATCGGCACGGGAATTCTCAGCACCGCGCTGAAGCGGGATCTCCTATCGCCAAAGGATTCCCAGGAACTCTTGGATACTATGATGCGACCCAACGTGCTGGGTTATGAGTTCGGTAAGATGTCTACCGTCCATGCCCTCACGGATGTGACGGGGTTCGGGCTGCTCGGCCATCTGCTCGAGATGTGCGGAGAGCGCCTTCATGTTGAATTGGATCACACGGCGGTGCCGAAGTTGCACGCTGCCCAAGGGTTGATCGCGCAAGGCTGCTATCCCGATGGTGCATTGCGCAATTGGAAAAGCTATGCCCACCATGTGGAAGGTGCATCGACCATGGAACGGTTGTTCTTGCTCGCCGATCCACAGACCAGTGGAGGCCTCCTGATCGCGGTGGACCCAATTGGTAAGTCAGCCCTGGAGGAACTCTTGCAGTTCCATGGTCTGTCATCCGGACCGATCGGGAGGTTCACCACACCGGATGCTCGCCCGCGGATACAGGTGATCTAAGCATAATCGGATTATTACAACGACATTTGTTGCGATGGCATATCGCCATCCTATATGCTCCACGTAACCCATACGGTAAAATGGCCAACGAAAGACTCGGTGCGAAGAACATCGAACTGCTCCTGAACCAATACCGCTCCGAGCGGAAACGGTTGATCTTCCAATTGAACAAGGTGCGCGACACCATCGTTC
>JAEUTC010000258.1 GCA_016787985.1 Flavobacteriales bacterium
CTACCCGGACGTGGACCTCAGTGCATGGCAGGATTTCCTACAGCGCTACAAGCACCCGAAGAGCGAAGTACACATCGGTCTGGTGGGCAAGTACGTGGAGTTGAAGGATGCGTACAAGAGCATCAAGGAAGCGTTGGAACACGCCGGAGCGGAGAACGAGACCAAGGTCCACATCAAGTGGGTACATAGCGAAAAGCTGACGCCGAAGAACGTGGCCAAGCACTTGGGCGGCCTCAGCGGCATCCTGGTGGCACCGGGGTTCGGGCACCGCGGCATCGAGGGCAAGATCGAAGCCATCAAGTACGCGCGGGAGAACAAGGTCCCGTTCCTGGGTATTTGCCTGGGTATGCAGATGGCCGTGATCGAGTTCGGCCGCAACGTGCTGGGCTACGCCGATGCCAACAGCACCGAGATGAACGCCGACACGAAGCACCCCGTCATCGCCATGATGGAGGAGCAGAAGACCATCTCCGACAAAGGCGGCACCATGCGCCTGGGGGCCTATGCGTGCAAGATCGCCGAGGGCAGCACCGCGTACAAGGTCTACGGCCGCAAGGACATCACCGAGCGGCACCGCCACCGCTACGAGTTCAATAACGACTATTTGGACGCGTACAAGAAAGCGGGCATGGTGGCCACGGGCACGAATCCACAGACCAAACTGGTGGAGATCGTGGAGGTGAAGGACCATCCGTGGTTCGTGGGCGTACAGTTCCACCCGGAATACCGGAGCACCGCGATGAAGCCGCACGCCTTGTTCGTTCACTTCGTGAAGGCGGCGATGGCGCAGGGCGGAACACCGGTGAAGCAAGAAGAAGCGACCGCCCAACAGGCGTAAGGCCTTCGAGCCAAAGTGGCTCGTTGCTGATCGAACCGGCCTGATAGAGGCTGATGGCCAATGAAGCTTCCGATGGCTAGCAACAGTGCCTTTCGGAGTACGTTCCCTACCGGCATCTATCTTTACCGCCCCTCCGCCGAACACCTTGAACCACCGGCGGTTCCCGAATGGATAGGAATTCGATCATCGGCTTCGTCCTCATCGCAGCGATCCTGGGCGCGTACACCTGGTACACCATGCCCAGTCCGGAAGAGCAAGCCCGGATACAACAGGTACAGGACAGCATCGCGAACGCGGAGATCGAGCAGCAGGCGCGCCAGGCCGAGGAGGCCCTGAAGGCCCAAGCGACCACGGCGGGCAACTCCTCCAGCGCAGCCACCGCCACGAACGACAGCATCCTGGTGGTGAACGGCGACACGCTGAACGCCGACAGCGTACGGCGCGCGTTGCAGGGCCAGCGTTACGGCATTTTCCAAGCAGCCTCCACGGGCAATGCACAGGAAGTGGTGATCGAGAACGAGCGCTTGCAGGTGGCCATCAACACCCACGGCGCCAAGCCCTCGGTGATCCGCCTGAAGGAATACCAGACCTCCCGGAAAACCCCGCTGTACCTCAGCGACCCCGATAGCGGCAACTACGAGTTCCGCTTCTTCCTGGGCAACCTGGACATCAGCACCAACGACCTCTTCTTCACCGCCGAAAAGCTGGGCAGCACCGGGGTGGTGCTGAAAGCCCCCACCACCGATCCGGCCAAGTTCGTGCGCATCACCTACCAGCTGGACAGCACCGGCTACTTCATGGACACCCGAGCCGAGCTGGTGGGCCTGGAGAACGAGGTGGATGCCCGCAACACCGTGTTCAACTGGACGTTGACGGGCTTCAGCAACGAGAAGTACCGTGTGGGCGAACTGCAGAAATGCGGTGTGTACTACAAGTACTTCAGCGACGACCGCAACTACCTGAGCGAAAGCAGCGAGGACAGCAAGAAGCTCGAAGGCAAGACCAACTGGGTGGCCTTCAAGCAGGACTTCTTCACCATCGGCTTGGTGAGCACCGAAGGCTTCGCGAGCAGCGGGTCGGAGATCGCCATCACCCCGTTGGAGGACAGCACCCACACAAAGCGCTACACCGCGAAGCTCTTCTTCGAGAAGGAACGTGGCGCCAAGGTGGACCTGCCCATCCGCATGTACCTGGGTCCGAACCATTACGGCACCTTGCGGCGTACGGAGATCGCCCAGTTCGACAAGATCATCGACTTGGGCTGGGGCATCTTCGGCTGGATGAACAAGTGGCTGGTGATCCCGATCTTCAACTGGCTGGACGGCTGGGGCTGGAACTACGGCATCATCATCCTGGTGCTCACCATCGCCATCAAGCTCCTGCTGATGCCGCTGACCTACAAGAACTTCGTCTCCAGCGCGCGCATGCGCCTGCTGAAGCCGGAGATGGACGTGATCAACGAAAAGCACAAGGATGGCGATGTGATGAAGAAACAACAGGCCACCATGGACCTGTATCGCAAGGCTGGCGTGAATCCCGCGAGCGGCTGCCTGCCCATGTTGGTGCAGCTACCCGTGTTGTACGCCATGTTCCGCTTCTTCCCGGCCAGCATCGAACTGCGTCAGCAGAGCTTCCTCTGGGCCGATGACCTGAGCACCTACGACAGCGTGCTCTCGCTGCCCTTCAGCATACCAGCCTATGGCAGCCACGTGAGCCTGTTCACCATCCTGATGGCGGCCAGCACCATGATCTACACGGCCATCAACAGCAAGCAGATGCCCACACAACAGGGCATGCCGAACATGAAGCTGATGATGTACCTCTTCCCGGTGATGATGCTGTTCTTCATGAACAGTTTGCCTTCCGGTCTGAGCTACTACTACCTGCTGGCCAACGTGATCAGCATCCTGCAGATGACGGTGATGAAGAGCTGGTTCGTGAACGAGGACAAGATCCGCGCGGAACTGGTGCAGAACATGAAGACGCCGAAGAAGAAAAGCAAGTGGCAGCAGCGTCTGGAGGACATGCAGAAGCAGCAGCAGGCGGCGCGTAGGAAGTGATACAAGGGGCAGGAGCAGGGGCAGGAGCAGGAGCAAGGGCAAGAAATCCACTGCTTCGGAAGGTTCTGGCACGTGATCCGCATCTTCGTGGTGGTAAACGCACTGAAATGAGAACCTTCATCGCCTTGGCCTTGCCGATCGTCCTGATCGCTTGC
>JAEUTC010000069.1 GCA_016787985.1 Flavobacteriales bacterium
CAGCTGATCGGTCGCAGGGACCGGGAAGAGGGCGAGCGCGACCGCGGGCTCTTCGGCGATGGTATTGAAGAGGCCTTCGTTCACCACCAGCGTGGAGTTGATCTCGGCATCTTCGATGATGTCCACGATCCCGCTTGGCCAGTGGACCTCTACCGTCGCAGACGTGGCTTGGCCCAGCCCGAAGTGGGCCATCAAGCTGCTCATGTAGCGGAAACCATCGCCGCTCTTGACGTCGCGGATCTGGCTGAGGCCGTTGGTGATGACGCGGATGCGGGCACCGATACCATTGCTATTGCTCACCGATCCAACGGGGTGGATCCGGATCCAATTATTGCCGGTGCTTTGGTTGATGTTCGCTGTGCCACCGGCTTCCACGATATCCAGGTAGCCATCGTTATCCAGGTCACCGACAGGGCCGTTGCTCGGTACCGTCACATCCATTGTGAAGGTGCCGTCCCCATCGTTCACGAGCATGCCGGCACCACCGAGGATATCCAGCCAGCCATCGTTATTGAAATCATGTGTGGTCCATTCGATGCTCTGGCCTTGGTTCGCGTTCGCACTGGCCTCATTGGTGATGTCCGTGAAGGTGCCATCGCCGTTGTTGCGCATCAATTTGTGCACGGTGCTGCTGCTGCTGCCGATGAAGCCGTCCATGTCACCATCGTTATCGAAATCGCCCCAAGCACTGCTCCAGCTCTGGTGGTTATCGTTCCAGCCCAGGTCGGGCGCTATGTCCGTGAATACCCCGCCGGTGGAGTTGGGCATCATCAGGTCCTCGGGATCACAGCCGCACTTGGCCACGAAAAGATCCATCAATCCATCGTTGTTCACGTCGGTGAACACCGAGCCGTAGTTGCCACAGGTCTCGCCGTAGCCGCCTTGCACGAAGTCGAGGTCGTCGACCCCGTTGTTGATGAAGGCGACGTTCGCATCCACATCGTGGCAGGAGAAGCCGTCCAAGTGCCCATCGTTGTTGAGGTCCACCATGTTGGTGCGCTGGCAGAAGACGTATTCGGAATAGGAGCGTTCGGTGAAGGCGGTGCCATCCTCATTGGCGTACATGAAGGTGACGCCTTGCCCCGCCCCGTACATCAGGTCATTGGCACCGTTCTTATCCAAGTCGCCCACACAAAGGCTCCATGAGGCGGTGTGGTCGGCCGCTGGAGTGGGGATGTTCACGAATTGGAACGTGCCGTTCGCCTGCTGATAGCCGATGCGGATCTGGCTGGTGGAAGGCGCCACGAGATCATCCAGTTGGTCGTTGTTCATGTCCACCACGCCCATGCTATAGCCCAACTCCGGAATGGCCACGACCTGGAAATCGATCAGGTTGACCGGCGGTGGTGGAGGCGGGAAAAGGCTGAGCCGGAAGGAGAATCCGAGCGCGCTCCAGTTGTCGTCGAAAAGGATGATGTACGTGGTGTTCGCAAGTGCGGTGAACTCCACCAAAGAGGTCAGGCTGCCGCCACCATCGTCATCGCTCGCGTAGCACTGAAGTGCACCACACGTGCCGGTGTAGACCTGCACGCGAGTGTCCACCGCCGGCAGCCCCGCCAGGTTGGTGGTGATTATCACACCCGTATCCACGGGGGAGGTGAAGCTGTACCACTCTGCGAAGTCCGGGTCACCGAAGAGGCAATCCAACGGCGTATCCTGACCATCGACGGCTTGCACCTGATAGGTGCCTTCCGCGATCGGGACGGCGGTGAGGCAGGTGTTCTGCGCTTGAATGAACGGGCAGGACACCAGCACGGCGCCCAAGAGTAGTGGTTTCAGCATGTTCGTTCGAAGGTTCTGGTTCAGGGACAGGCAGGTTGCAGGCTGCTGATCCAAGCGGTCATCAGGGCCAAGCCCTCCTCATCGACCAGCGTGCGACCGAGCAAGGGCATGCGAACAGCTTCATCGGTGGAGGCCATGCGGTAGTGCAGCAAGGATCGGCCAACGCTTCCGCGGGCTACGATGTGTGTATGCTGAGGAAGGAGCGGATCATCCGGTGGAACACATACGCCAAGGTTCACAGGGTCTGCGGTCTCGTGGAAGGCGAAGCGCATCGGGCGGTAATCGCAATGGCTGTTCTCGCGATGGCAGTGGGCGCAGTTGATGTCGACATAGGCGCGAACCCGATCCTGCAGGCTCACGTTCGTATCCTTCCAATGGGGCACGGTCCTGATGTTCTTGGGCCGGGTGGAAGAGAGGTACCCTTCAGCCGTCCAGCGCGCCAGTTGATTCTGCACGCCATCGCGGTAGCTGAAGTCGCTGTTCAGGTTCTGTGGCCGTGGCCCGATGGGGACGGCCACATCACTGGCTTTGTGGCAGGTGAGGCACTCGGCCTCGGAGGGGATACGGTAATTCGTGGAACGCTGGGTCCCGTTGTCGTCGATCCAGGTGATCGGCGTGTAGGAGCCGTCCAAGTCCAGCACGGCTTCGGTCTGGTCTTCATTCCAGATGTAATCAGCGAACTCCCATTGGCCATTCCGTTTGAACAGCAAGCGGGTCTCGATGATGCGACGGGTGTTGGCCGGAAGCACGTTGTCGTAGTAGAAGGTCTTGATCAGCACGGTGCCGTCGGGAAAGTCCAGCAGCTCGTGGTCGCTGCTGTAGGTGGCTTTCACATCGGCCGGCATCCACACGAAGCGGAATTTGTGGGCGTAGTCCGTGAAAAGAGTGTTGATGGGCTCGTAGGGGACCACGCCGGGCACGGGTCGTTGTTGGGCCATGGGGCCCTTGAAGAAACCATAGTCCGAAAGCGCTTGGAAGGGGAATTCATCCACATTCAGGGCCAGCTTGTCGCCCGCAGCTTGTGTCACGCCTTGGCCGCCGAGCTCTTCTTTGGCGCAGGAAACAAGGATGACGAAGGGGAGCAGCAGAAGGAGGAGGACTTTTTTCACGGCCATGGAGCTTGCTTGCACAACACGAATGTCGGTAGGACAGTTCAAAGCAGCCTCACGTTGCCTGCCTAACGGCGTGTGTCGCTTTCATTCCTGAGGGCACAGAACAATGCGGGGGGGTGGGGCGTCCTACCTTTGCATCATGCCTGATCCCGTGGCTTCCGGCCTGCGACCGCTCACCTTCGATCAATGGGGACTGGGACTTTCCCGGCCATTGATGATCGCCGGACCGTGCAGTGCCGAAAGCGAAGAGCAAGTGTTGGCCACCGCGAAGGGGATCGCCGCCACAGGGGTGGCGCAAGTGCTCCGCGCTGGCATCTGGAAGCCGCGCACCCGCCCCGGTGCCTTCGAAGGGGCTGGTGACCGGGCCTTACCCTGGTTGCAGCGCGCCAAAACGGAGACGGGCTTGCTCACCATGGTGGAGGTGGCCACGACGGAACATGTGGAAGCCGCCCTTCGCTCCGGCGTTGATATGCTCTGGATCGGTGCCCGCACCACCCCCAACCCGTTCAGCGTGCAGGAGATCGCGGATGCCCTTCGCGGGGTGGACATCCCCGTTTTCGTGAAGAACCCGATCAACCCCGACCTACAGCTGTGGATCGGGGCCTTGGAGCGGCTGGAGCGCTCGGGGCTGCGTCGGCTGGCCGCCATACACCGAGGCTTTTCCTGGTTCGAACGCACGCCGTTCCGCAACAGCCCCATGTGGGAGTTCCCCATCCGCTTGAAAGCGGCCTTTCCCGACCTGGAGATCATCGGGGACCCGAGCCATATCAGTGGTGCTCGGGACAAGGTGGGAGGCGTTGCCCAGCAGGCTTTAGACCTGGGGTTCAGTGGGTTGATGATAGAAGTGCACGTTGATCCGACCAACGCGTGCAGCGATGCGGATCAACAGTTGACCCCCGCAGCCTACGGCGAACTGGTGGCAAGCTTGATCTTCCGCCAGGCCCAGCCCACGGCGGGCATGCGGGATAGGCTACAGGAACTCCGCGACCTGATCGACCAGTTGGATGAAGAGATCGCCCAAAAGCTCGGTTCGCGCATGGAGATCGCCGCGCGCATCGGGGACCACAAGCGCTTGCACCAAGTGGCCATCCTTCAGCCGGAACGGTGGGAGCGCATCATGGCCCGCCAGCTGGAACTCGCGCCCCACTTGGGCTTGAGCGACGCCTTCGTACGCGAATACATGGATGCGGTGCACCGCGAGAGCATCCGCCAACAGACCACTCCCGAGGGAGGCGACACCCACGGGGCCTCCACAGGATCGCAAGCCTACACTCGGGAAGGGCTGGACCGTTGACCCCACAGTCCTCTACCTTTCGCCTTCCTGCAACGTACCGGAACCTCACATCGTAAAGAACACATGCTCAAACAGTACGCACTTCTGGGTGCCCTGGCCCTATCGGCCACGACCGCTTGGTCGCAACTCAGCTTCACCAACGCTTCCGATCGGAAGAGCAGCGTTACCGCCAGCGGTGGCTGCATGGGTGTGGTGGACATGAACGGCGATGGCCTGGATGACCTGGCCATCCTGCACAATGCCCGCACCTTCCAAGTGGATTACCAGAATGCCGATGGCTCCTTCACCTTGGTGAACTACGGCAACGTGAGCAACGCTGGCCAGTGGGGTTGGGCCATCGCGGATATCGACAACAACGGCCACAAGGACATGATCAGTGGGGGCAACTCCGACGGAACGCATTATGTGCGCATCACCGCTCCGGGCAATGGCGCCCTGAGCGACCTTGGCGGGCCCACCATCTTCACCCAGGCGATGAGCATCGGCGACATCGATAACAACGGTCGTCTGGATGTCTTCGCCTGCAATGACGTGGGGCCGAACAACCTCTGGTTCGCGAATGCGAACGGCGACCTCATCGAGAACAGTGGTTACATCAATTGGACCACGAACCCTTCGTCGGACATGAGTGGCAACTACGGTAGCTGCTTCAGTGATTTCGACAGCGACGGTGACATCGACCTGTACATCGCCAAGTGTCGCCAGGGGGTGAATGACCCGAACGATCCCCGTCGCTGGAACCGGATGTTCGTCAACAACGGCTCCAACTCCTATTCCGATCTGGCCGTGAACTACGGTCTGCAGATCCGCAACCAGACCTGGACGGCTGATTTCGGGGATTACGACAATGACGGTGATCTGGACATGGTGGCCACCAACCACGACGCCACGATCCAGTTGTTCGAGAACGTGAACAACAACTTCATCGATGTCACTTCCGGCTGCGGCATGGAGTTCAACGGCTTCTTCCTACAGAGCAAGTTCGTGGACTTCGACAACGATGGCTTCCTCGATGTGCTCATCGCCGGTGGTGATGAGTACTTCTTCAAGGGCAACGGCGACGGCACTTTCACCAATACCCCTGGATTGTTCCCGGCCGGCCGCGACATGCACAGCTTCGCCACGGGGGATCTGAATAACGATGGCTTCCAGGATGTGTTCGCCAACTACGGTACTGGCTACATCACGCCGGATGCCGCTCAGACCGACCGCCTTTGGCTGAACGATGGGAACGACAACCATTGGTTCACCGTGCGCTTGAAGGGCACGATCAGCAACCGTGACGCCGTGGGTGCACAAGTCCGCATCACCGGCCCTTGGGGTACCCAGGTGCGCGAAGTGAAGGCCGGTGAGAGCTACGGCATGGTCACCACGTTCGCCTGCAGCTTCGGCTTGGGTGAGCACACCACCATTCCCACGATGACCATCAGTTGGCCCAGCGGTCTGGAAGAGACCTTCACCGACCTCGATGCGGACCAAACGGTAACGGTGGTGGAGAACACCTGCATCAGCCCGGTGGCCAGCATCACCACACCCACTGCTCCGATCGTATGCGGGAATGGCGATCAGCTGACCTTGACGGCGAACGATGGGTTCGAATACCTGTGGAACACCGGCGCCACCACGCGCGAGATCAACGTGACCCAGGCGGGCAACTACTCCGTGACCATCGATGATGGCCAAGGGTGCACTGCCACCACCAGCATCTTCGTGGAACAGAGCCCTGATGAAACGCCGACCGTTAGTGTCATCGGTGATGTACGCGGTTGTGAGGGAGACGCTGTTCTTCTGACCTCTTCTGCGGCCAATGGGTACACCTGGAGTAATGGCATGGGCAACACCCAGTCCATCAACGTGACCACCTCGGGCCAATACAGTGTCACCATTCAGGGGGTATGCGGCGCTTTCTCCAGTGACCCGGTGGAAGTGGACTTCCTCGACGCCCCGAGCGCACCCTTGGCCGATGATGTGACCACCCCGATCAACACCAGCGCCACCCTGGAGGCGGTCGGTGAGAACATCGAATGGTTCAACGTGGCGCAAGGCGGTAGCCCGATCGCAACGGGCAATAGCTTCACCACACCGGTACTCAACACCAACACCACCTACTGGGTGTCGAGCAGCACGGTGCATGGCGGGGACATCTTCAATGGAGGGCGCATCAACAACACCACCAGCGGGATCTTCCACACCAACACGGACAATTACCAGCTCTTCACGGCCTTCGAGGATATGATCATCAAGAGCGTAAAGGTGTATGCCAATGGCTTGGCCAACCGCACCATCGCCGTGGTGGACCAGAGCAACGGAAGCACCATCGCAACGGGCACTTTCAGTATACCTGCTGGTGAAAGCCGCGTGGAATTGAACTTCAACGTTCCTGCCGGTGGACCTTACGGCCTGCGTTGCGTGGGTGGTAATCCCGGGTTGTGGCGCGACGGTTTGGGGAGCAACCCGACCTACCCGTATGCATTGGGTACGCTCGGTAGCATGACCAGCAGCACGGCGAGCGGGAACAACGCCACAGCGTACTACTACTTCTTCTACGACGTCGAGGTGGCAAGTCCGAGCGTGACCTGCGTGGGCCCGCGCACCCAAGTGGATGTGCTCGTTGGACCTACTGCCATCACGGATCAAGACGATGCACCAGCCTTCAGCGTATGGCCGAACCCCACGCGTGGCGTGATCACCATCGGTCTGGAAAAGGTGTCGGGCGATGCGATGTTGGAGGTGTTGGATGTGGCTGGTCGCCTTGTGCACACCACGAACATGGACCGCACCATGCAAGGCCAGGCCATTGTGGACCTGAGCGGACTTGCCGCCGGTGATTATAGCCTGGTGTTGCGCCATGCTGAAGGTCGTCAGACCACGCGTTTGGTGATCCAATAGTTCCTGCATTTCCTGAGGAAGGCCCGCGCATCGGAATGCGCGGGCCTTCTTGTTGTATCCCTGGGACCGGCGGCAACGTACAAGCTCCGCAACCGACCTCCCATGCGCCACACCAACCTGTTGATCCTGATCGTCTCCATCGCCACCCTCTCCGCCTGTGCGAAAGCCGGCAAAGAGGTGGCTGAAGAACTCGGCCTCGCTCCGGCCAGCTGCGGCACGGATGGTGCGCGCGTCGAAGTGGACTTCGATGGCTCCTCCTTCTGCGCCGATGGCAGCATCGTGGCGGTTTCCGATGGCACCAGTGCGTCCATTACCGGTATCGGGCTCTTGGGCAACACGTTCAGCGCCCAGGTTGATTCCATCGCGCTGGGCCAACACACCGTCTCCGAAGCATCCAACGCCCTGTTGTTCATGAGCACTGGTACACCGTATGTCAGCGTGGGTGATAGCGCTGGCTGGCTTGCGATCGATGAGCACGATGCTGCGAACCGCCGCTTGAAAGTGCGTTTTCAAGCCGTCGTATTCAATGAGATGAATGGTCAGACGAAGCCGATCAGTGGCTCCGTGGATGTGACCTACACGACGGCGGAGTGACGAGATCGGCACGGTTCTGGTCATCTTCGCGATCACAAAGAACCACTATGCGACTCGTACACCTTGCACTCGCTCTTCCCTTGGTCATGCTAACGGCTTGCGACAAGGAGAAGGATGATCCGGCCACTCCGGCCCCCACGACACCCGCTGTCTGCGGCATCGCAGGAGCCCGTCTACAAGCCACCTTCCAAGGCAACGCCTTCTGTGCCAATACCTCTTTGTTCGGTGATCTCGGTACCCACCTCACCGTGAACGGTATCGCCAGCAACGGTGCCACGCTCACCCTGGAGTTGGACTCCTTGGAAGTGGGTTCCTATGAGATGGATGGCAGCACCAACTACATGATCCATACGAGCGCGTTGGCCATGGCCTACGAAACCGTGAATGCCACCCCGGCCACGTTGAACATCATCTCGCACGACACGGGTACCAACCGTATACAGGGGAATTTCAGCGGGCCCATCGTGGAGCCGATCGGCAACACCAGCGCGCAGATCAGCGGTACCTTCGACATCACCTACACGGAGTAAGGCGGTCTTACCTTTCGCCGGTGACCTTATCCAAGGACAGCGGCATGGGTGGAACGCGGATCGCCTTGATCGGGGTGGGGGGTACCGGGTGTGCCCTGCTCCCCTTGCTCTGTGCCATGCCGGTTCATGGCATCACCATCATCGACGGCGATACGGTGGAAGCGCGGAACCTGGAACGGCAACTGCTTTTTACGAAAGAGGATGTCGGCAAGCCGAAGGTCCACTGTGCTGCGGCCAGACAGCAGCCGTTGGCCAACGGGATAGGGTTGTACCCGGAGTTCCGGTTCGTGGATGCCGGCAACTGCAGCGACCTATTGCAAGGCCACCGGCTCGTTGCCGATTGCACAGACGACCTGGCCGTGCGTGGTCTGATCGAGGATCGCTGCCGCACATTACGGATCCCGTTGGTGAGCGGTGCGGTACATGGCCATCAGGTACAGGTGATCACGGTCCACGACAAGGGGCAGCCTCGCGCATTCAACGGCTTCTTCCACGGCCGAGCCTCGGAGGATCAACTGGGCTGCGAGATGCAGCAGGTGCCAGCTGCCGTCACCACCTTGACCGCCGCGCTGATGGCGTTGCGCATCCGTGACATCATCAATGGAGGCTCTGGCCTCGATGGGAAGATGGACCTGGTGGATGCTGAGCACGGCCGCTGGATGCGTATTCAAGGCCCTGAGGGGGGTGAATTGGAGGACACACCCGTGGATCAACGGCATCGCGGATGAATGAAGTCACCCTAGCGCTCTTGCTGGCCTTGGTGGCCTTCCTCTATGCCAGTGTGGGGCATGGAGGAGCGAGCGGATACATCGCGGTGATGACCTTGCTCGGGTTCCTGCCTGACATGGTGCGGCCCACCGCATTGCTCCTCAACCTATTCGTCAGCGCCATGGCCTTCGTTCAGTTCACAAGGGCCGGTCATTTCCGGTGGAAGCTGTTCTGGCCTTTCGCGGTGGCGTCCATGCCCATGGCCGCGGTGGGTGCGCGCATCCAGTTGGACACGATCGTTTACAAGCGGATCCTTGCGATATGCTTGGTCTTTGCGGTGGCGCGTTTGCTCGGCGCATTCGGGGGTGGTGAGGAGAGAAGGAATTCGCCCACGCACTACCTGGCGCTGTGCATCGGCGCATCGCTCGGGCTGGTCTCCGGCATGATCGGCATCGGAGGAGGGATCCTGCTCAGTCCAGTGTTGCTCCTCTTCGGCTGGAGTACTGCCAAGGAGAGCGCAGCGATCAGTGCAGCCTTCATCTTCGTCAACAGTCTGGCTGGGCTCGGCAGTCTGGCCATTTCGCAGGGCGTGGACCTGTTCAACGGCCAACACCTACTGTGGATCGGCGCTGCCTTGATCGGTGGAACGGCCGGGGCCTATGTCGGTGCTCAACGTTTCAGTCAGGTGCGCTTGCGCCAAGTGCTTGGCGTCGTTCTGCTCTTCGCATCCATCAAACTCTTCTTCGCATGATCTCCGTTGAAGAGGCGTTGAGCATCGTGCTGGCGAGGGTGCCGGCTCTTCAGCCTGATGAGGTGCGGTTGAAGGATGCCGCCGGGGCATTCGTTGCCACGGATGTGCCCGCGCCACACGATCATCCCTTGTTCGACATGAGCGCGGTGGATGGATATGCCTTCCACTTCGATCCGAGTGCCACACGATGGAGGGTCATCGATCATGCACCCGCCGGATCCGCGCGAACGGAAGGCTGCCCGGCAGGTTGTTGCGTCCGCATCTTCACGGGGGCGATGTTGCCACCGGGTACGGATACGGTGGTCATGCAGGAGTTCATCACCCGCGACGGGGAGCTTGTGGTACACTCCGATACCAAGCTCATGCAAGGGAGCAACGTGCGAAGACGTGCGGAACAGGTGAGGAAGGGCGAAGTGATCCTCCGGCAAGGTGAACTCCTCTCACCTTCCGCGATCGGACTACTGGCTTCGGTCGGCGTGCGTGTGATACCGATCAAGCCGGCTCCAAAAGTGGCCGTGCTGGTCACCGGTGATGAATTCGTAGAAGGTGATCGTGTGGAGCCTGGCAAGATCTTCAGCAGCAATGATGTGATGCTCGAGGTGGCCTTGAAGGCCGAATGCCTACACGCGGAATGCGCCCATGTGCCCGATGAAATGCGCGCTTTGGAGAGCGCCATCGAACAAGCGGCCACGGTCCATGATGTGATCATCTCCACCGGTGGTGCGTCGGTCGGCGATCATGACCTCGTGCACGATGCCGTTCTCCGCGCGGGTGGTACGGTCCATTTCCACGGCGTGGCTCAGAAGCCGGGAAAGCCGATGCTCTTCGCCACTGTACATGGCAGGCCGTTCTTCGGTTTGCCGGGTAATCCGCGTGCGGTGCTCGTCTTGTTCTACCTCTATGTGCTGCCATTCCTCAGGGCCATGCGTGGTGCACGACGACCGGGTCTTCGCAGGGAAAGCCTTCCCATCGCCGCAGACCTTTCGTTGAGGGGTGACCGCGCAGAGTTCCGAGCTGGTCGTGTTCGAGGGGGTACAGTGGAACTGCTCAACGATGAAGGTTCGCACATGCTGCGTTCCATGGCCGAGGCCGAAGTGATCGTGCATCTACCCGCAGCAAAGCGCATTTGGCGCACGGGTGATCCGGTGGAGGTGCACTATTTGCCGCACGCCTTCAACGAACAAGGCTCATGACCGATCATTATCAGCAAGGTCCTGAAGGTTGGACAGGCGTGGTGTTGGCCGGTGGTCGCAGTAGCCGCATGGGGCGTGACAAGGCCTTGATGGACTATCAGGGGCGTCCTTTGATCCAGCATGCCATCGATGTGTTACATCCGCACGTGGACGAGTTGCTCATCATCGGTGACCCGCTGCTCTACGACCGTTCCGGTGCACTTGCCATCGCCGATGATGCACCGGGGAATGGGCCCTTGGGCGGGATCGTCACAGCGCTGCGCTACGCGTGGAACGAGCGAATGATCATCCTGGCGTGTGACATGCCGCATGTTCCGGCCAGGTTCCTCACCCTGCTGAAAGGCGCCTTGGATGAGCACCACGAAGCGGTGGTCGCCCAATGCGACGGTCGGTTGGAGCCATTAGCCGCGGTTTACACACGCCGATGCCGTCACCCCTTCGCCTCGCAGGTGCAGGCGGGTAGGCTGAAGATGTCCGATGCCATCGAGCAGGTACGCACGCGCTATGTACAGATCTGTCCAGGTGAGGACGGATGGCCTTCCGATCTATTCCGCAACATCAACGCACCGAGCGATCTTTGACCCACCATGCGGATCCTCTTGTTCGGTTCCATTGCGGAGAAGGCCGGTACTTCGGTCCTTGAGATGAACGCACCCAGCTTGCACTCCCTGCGCCACCAACTCATCGCGCGGATCCCCGGTCTTGAGCAGATGCGCTACGCTATCGCGATCGATCGCAGGGTGACCGTGGAGGACCAGGCCTTGACGGGTTCGGAGGAGATCGCCGTACTTCCACCCTTCGCAGGAGGATGAGCAGTTCAGGGCCACATAAGGTGAAGGACATCTTCGTAGAGGGAGCCATCGATCCGGCCTTCATCGCCACGAGCATCGCGAAGCACGCCTCGCGCACGGACATCGGAGCGCATGAGATCTTCCTGGGTCAGGTACGCGCGGATACCGTGGATGGCACGGCGGTGGTCGCCATCGAGTACACGGCGTATCGCGAGATGGCCTTGGAAGCGATGACGCGGATCCGAGAGGAGGCTTTTGAGAAGTGGCCCGCCATCACCTGTTTGCATGTGCACCACGGTTTAGGGCTCATCCCCACCGGGGCGTTGTGCTTCATGGTCTTCGCGAGCGCCCCGCACCGCAAGGCCGCGCGTGAGGCGGTCGCTTGGATCGTGGACCGGATCAAGGCCGATCTACCCATCTTCGGACGCGAGATCCTATCGGATTCCACCCATCTTTGGAAAACGAACCAGTAGCGTCGACGCGCCACGTCGACCTACGTAGCGTTAGTGCAGGTCCAGTCCCATGATCGATATCACCCACAAGCCCACCTCCCTCCGCGAAGCCACGGCCACGGCCCTGGTCACGGTGAGCGATCCGGCCACCATCACGGCCCTGAAGAACAAGCGTGTGCCCAAGGGCGATGTGCTGGAGAGCGCCCGGGTCGCCGCGTTGTTCGGGGTGAAGAAGACCCACGAGCTGATCCCCGATTGCCATCCGCTGCCGATCGAGCATGCGGAGTGCACGTTCGCGGTAGGGGAGATGGAGATGATCGTGACCATGCGGGTGCGCACCATCTACCGCACAGGGGTGGAGGTGGAGGCCATGCACGGCGCCAGTGTCGCAGCGCTCACCATCTACGATATGCTCAAGCCCATCGACAAGGGTGTGGTGATCGGTAGTATCAAGTTGCAGGAGAAGAAGGGTGGCAAGAGCGATTGGAAGGATCGCTTCGAGGTTCCCGTGAAGGCCGCTGTCCTTGTGATCAGTGATGGGGTGGCGAGCGGCAAGAAGGAAGACAAGGCCGGTGCCACCATTGCCGATCGTTTGGCCGCATTAGGCGTGGTGGTCGACGTGCAAGCGGTGGTCGCGGACGAGCCGGAGGAGATCGCGACCATGGTAAAGGCGTGGTCGAACGAGGGACTGGACTTGATACTCACCACCGGTGGCACGGGTCTTTCGCCGCGCGACCGCACACCCGAGGCGCTTGCACCCTTGCTTGATCGCGAGGTGCCGGGCATCATGGAAGCGGCGCGTGCGTATGGCCAGGCCCGCATGCCTTTGGCGATCATGTCACGCGGTATTGCTGGAATGATCGGACGCACCTTGGTCATCACCTTACCGGGCTCCACGCGTGGTGCGCAAGAGACTATGGCTGCGTTGTTCCCGTTCGTACTCCATGTGGTGAAGGTTCAGGAACATGCGTACCGGCATGGGCTCTGAGCCGTCTTTCCGTTCTTTGCGCCCATGGTCAACGGCAAGGATGCGTGGGTGGAGGAGTTCGTATTACACCACATCGGTGGCGGTGCGGTAGAGAGCACGTTCAGCGATTACTCTGCGGTCCTGAAGGGGGAAGAGGAGCAGGTCTTCCTGCGGAAGCTCTTCCTCAAGCCGTTCGCGCAGATGGCGATCACCTCGGAGTTCGCCCATGCCGTTGGTCTGGAGTACAACGTGCTCTACAACCTATCCGAGGAGGCCCGGAATGGCGCGGACCTTGTCGCCAATTCGGTCTCCATCGCCAAGCACCTGGTGGATATCTCGCGCCACCACAACATCAAGGGTGGCGACCTGTTCGTGGTCCGCATGAACGGGGTGGGGCTCGGCAACGAGCGATACGGGGCCTTGGGGATCTACAAGTTCGAGGAGAAGGAGGTGTTCATCGAGAGCCGAACGGCGGATGGGAAGGTGTCGATGTGGCTCAATCGTGGTCTGGGCAGCCTTAAGCCGAACAAGGCCTGCCTCGTGGTCTTCACACCGGAGGCACCAACGGTCTTCGTGGTGGACGATAATGAAGCCACGGAATATTGGCAGAAGGATTTCATCGGCCACCGACCGAAGAACGACCACGTGAACAGCACCAGCAATGTGCTTGAGTTGACCAAGACCTTCATCACGGAGCAGCTGCCACAGGAATTCGATCTGCCTAAAGCCGATCAGATCGACCTGTTGAACCGGTCGGTCCAGTATTTCAAGGAGAACGCGGCCTTCGACCGGTCGGCCTTCACCCAGCAGGTGTTCGAGGAAGAAGGGATGATCGACGCCTTCGACCGCTTCGGGAAGGCCTACAAGGAGGAGAAGTCCGTGGCCTTCGATGATCATTTCGAGATCAGTACGCACGCCGTGAAACGCCAGGCGCGCGTGTTCAAGAGCGTCTTGAAACTGGATAAGAATTTCCACATCTACATCCACGGGGACCGCGACCGCATCGAGCGCGGGGTGGATGAGCGCACGGGACGCAAGTTCTACAAGATCTACTACGACGAGGAGACCTAGGTCCTCAGCCGCCGATGCTCACCATCGGTCGCACGCTGAGGTCGTGTAGGACCTCTTCCTGCTTCTCTGGCCTGAAGGGTGGCAAGCCTCCGAGCATCGCATGTTTGGCCAGCACGTTCGCTTCGATCAGCGGAGCGATGTCCTCACCACGCCGCAAGGGGGAGAGAAGGTCGGTCTCTTCCCGTGCGAACAGGCAATTGCGCATCTTGCCTTCTGCGGTCAGGCGCAAACGGTCGCAGGTTCCGCAGAATGGTTCGGTCACCGTGCTGATCACCGCGAAGGTGCCTTCCCAGCCCGGAACCCGGTAGGCCTTGGCGGTGCTGTGCGCATCGTCGGTCAGCTTTTCGAAGGAATGCACGCTGCCGATGTGGCCGAGCATCTCGGCGTACGTGTACACACGTTCGCGCCCCCAGCCGTTGCCGGCGAACGGCATGAACTCGATGAAGCGCACGTGGATGTCGTGGTGCTGGGTGAGTTCCACGAAGCGGAGGATCTCATCGTCGTTCGTGCCCCGCATGACCACCATGTTCAGCTTGATGCGCATGCCCTTGTCGTGCGCTTGGCGCACATTGCGCCAGACCTGATCATACAAGTCGCGGCGTGCGATGCGTTTGAACCGGTCCGCATCGAAGGTGTCCAGGCTTACGTTCAGACTGCGTAGACCGGCCGACCAGAGATCGTCCAGATGGTCGTGCAGGGACACGGCGTTGGTGGTGAGACCGACCTTCACACGAAGCGCCATAAGGTCATTGACGATGGCCGACGCATCGGGACGCAGCAGCGGTTCTCCGCCGGTGAGCCGGATCTTGGTGATGCCATAACGCTCCACGAAGAGCCGGGCGATGGTGGCGATCTCCTCCCTGGTCATCAGCTCCTCGCGCCGCAGGAAACGCTGGTCTTCCGGCATGCAATAGGTGCAGCGCAGATCGCATTTGTCCACGATGCTGATGCGTAGGCTGCGGTGGGTGCGTCCGTGGGTGTCCAAGAGGGCCATGACCGCCCAAAGGAACGACATCCGGAGGCTGCGCCGGATGTGGAACAAAACCTGGGCAGTACCGTAGAACGGAGGGCAAGGACAATGGCGTCATGCTCTCCCGTTGCCGGCGGTCCCCAACCCACAACTCGATCGGACCAATGAAACAACGAACTATGCTCCTCAATGATCTGCGCCACTGGCGCACACTTGCCGTTTCGCTCCTGATACCGGCACTGGCCACGGCCCAGTCGGGATCGGTGGACCCCTCCTTCAATGTCAGTACCGGGGCCAACAACCGGATCTTCGCCATGGCCGCACAGCCGGACGGTCGACAGATCATCGGTGGCACCTTCACCAATTACGCCGGCAATGCGGTCAATCGCTTGGCGCGGATCACCCGCACCGGCGGCTTCGACAATACGTTCAATATCGGCACGGGTCCGAACGGACAGATCACCGCGATCGCCGTGGATGCGCAAGGGCGTATCGTGATCGGCGGTAGTTTCAGCATGTACAATGGGGTGCAACGCGCGCGCCTCGCACGCTTGAATGCCGATGGCACACTCGATGCCACTTTTGATATCGGCACGGGAATGGGTGGTGGCGTGGTCAATACCATCGTCATCCAATCCGACGGAAAGATCATCGCAGCGGGCGCGTTCAATGCGTTCAACGGAGTGGCGCAGAACAGGGTGGTCCGCTTGAATGCGGACGGTAGCCGTGACGCGACCTTCAACATCGGCAGCGGGCCGAACGCCGATGTGTACACCATGTCCATCGACCAGGACGGTCGTGTGGTCATCGGTGGCGCATTCGGCACGGTGAACGGTATCGCACGCTCGGGCATCGCACGCTTGACGACCGCCGGTGCCGTGGATGCTTCGTTCAACCCGGGCGGTGGCTTCAATGGCCTGGTCTATGCTGTGGCCCACCAGCGCGATGGTGGCATCCTCGTGGGGGGTACGTTCACGAGTTACAACGGTTCCATCCCTGCTGCGCGCATCGCCCGCCTGCAGCGCAATGGCACCTATGACGCCACGTTCGTGACCGGTACCGGCTTCAACAGCTGGGTATACACCATCACCGTACAAGGGGACGGCAAGATCCTCGCCGGTGGTGACTTCACCTCCTACAACGGAACCACGCGCAATCGTCTCGTTCGCTTGAATTCGAACGGTTCGCACGATGGAAGCTTCAATACCGGCACCACTTGCAACAACTGGGTCTACGCCATCACGTGGCAGCCCGAGGGTCGTGTGACCGCTGCCGGAGGATTCACCTTCTTCAATGGTAGCGCACGCAATCGCATCATCCGGCTCAACTCGGTTTGCGATGAGAGCCTCGCCCTCACCTTGCGCACCGATGCGTTCGGAGCACAAACGAGCTGGGAGTTGTTGGGTGAAGGCTTCACCTATCCCATCTGCAGTGGATCCGGCCTCGCCAGTTCCACCGAGACCACCGTATCGTGCTGCGTGCCTTATGGTCCGCTGCGCCTGCGGGTGCTCGATAGCGCAGGCGATGGTATGACCAGTGGGGGCTACGTATTGCACGATGCCGCTGGTCGACGCATCATCGATAACCGTGATGATGGCGTCTTCGGCAGCGAAAGCAGCATCGCCGCGAACGGCTCGTTCTACCTTCCCCTGGGTGCTGGTCGCCCGATCTTCACCGCGTGCGACAAGTTGGATTGGGTGAGCTCGCAGTACATGGTGGCCAGTGCGCTGCCGGAAGTGAGCGCCCAGTGGGGCGTAGGCGACCAGACCGATGACGGGTATGAGTTCTGGTGGTACGATCCTGATGGTACGTACTCCCAACGCAGGTTCCGCAACCATGCCACCTCCGATGGTTTCGGCAGTGGTGCGTTGCGCGCTTGCCACCAACGCCTTAGCTGGTTCCCCGCTACGAACCCGATCCCCGAAGGCGTGCTGTTGAACGTGAAGGTGCGCGGTCGGGTGAACGGTGTGAACATGGAATGGGGGCCTGCATGCCGCTTCAAGCTGGACCCTGTGGCTGCAGCGTGCCCGCAGACCCGCCTGATCAACATCCCCGGCCATCAGTACTTCTCGTGCGGTGTTACCAAGCCCCGGAACAAGTTCGTCACGGCCATGGCTATCCCACAGGCCAACAAGTACGAGTTCGAATTCACGAACGCTAGCCTTGGCTATTCGCACACCATCCAGTCCAACAACTACCACCGCTATCTCAACTGGACCACGAACCCGTTGGTGGCCGGACAGACCTACAACGTCCGTGTGCGTGCCAGCCGTGACGGAGGTGTGAATTTCTGCCCATGGGGCGATGTCTGTACGGTGACGATCGCAGCGGCCGCTCAGGGTGGCGCTTCGAGCATGAACGTGCAGGAGGATGAAGTGGAGGTGACCCTTTGGCCCAACCCCAGCACAGGCGACCAGGTGGCGCTGAGCGTGAGCGGACTTGAAGGTGCGTCTACGGACGTGGAGCTCACCGTGATCGATGGCATGGGCCGCATGGTCCATCAACGCATCATCAGTACCGAAGGGCCGCAGTGGCAGGGCGAATGGCAGTTCCCAAGCACCCTTCCCACTGGCCAGTACTTCTTGCGCTACCGCATCGGTGATGCCGTGAAGACGGAGCGCTTCGTGGTCACACGCTAGATCGATCCGCATCGAAGCCGGACGAGGATCACGATCTTCGTCCGGCTTTTCATTTCCATGGACCATGGTCGATCGTAAGCCCCAAGAACGTTGCCCTTGGTGCCTCAAGGACGAGGTGTACATGGCCTACCACGATGAGGTATGGGGTTTCCCGGAGCACGATGACCGCAAGCTCTTCGCGAAGCTGATCCTGGATGGAGCGCAGGCCGGGCTGAGTTGGTATACCATCCTCATTCGCACCGAGGGCTATGCGCGGGCCTTCCATGGCTGGGACGCCGAGCGCATCGCGGGTTATGGCAAGAAGGATGTGGAGCGGCTCCTGAACGACCCCGGCATCATCCGGAACAGGCAGAAGATCGAAAGCGCGATCAAGAATGCACAGGCCTATCTGCGGATCATGGAAGGCGGGCACGGCTCCTTCGATGCCTTCGTATGGAAGCACGTGGATCATCAGCCCGTCATGAACCGGTGGACATCCAGCGCGCAAGTCCCCGTGAGCACCCCCGTGAGCGATGCCTTGAGCAAGGACCTGAAGAAAGCAGGCTTCTCCTTCGTGGGCACCACCATCGTGTATGCGTACATGCAAGCCATCGGTATGGTGAACGATCACCTGTTGGGTTGTTGGCGCAGGAAGGTGTAGAACCCGGATGGACGGGTTACCTTGTGGGCATGTCCAGCTCGGTGGTACCGGTGCGCGTGGCCACGGCGGAGGCCGCGGTCCACACGGAGCGCGAGGACTTGTTGGTGGTGGAGGAGCCGCTGGAGATCCGGCTGGGTTTCGGCGCGGTGGAGGATCGCAAGGAGATACGGCTCAGTGTCACCATGCGAACACCGGGCCACGACGCGGAGCTTGTCCGAGGGTTCCTCTTCACGGAAGGTATCGTGCAGGATGAAGAACGCCTACTGCGTATCGTACCCTGCCAGAACGTGAAGGCTGAAGAGCTCGGTAATGTCGTGCGTGCCGAACTGCATCCGTCCGTGGAGGTGGAGCCTGCGCAATGGCAGCGCAACTTCTACACCACCAGCAGCTGTGGCGTCTGTGGCAAGAGCAGCATCGAAGCCGTACATGTGCAGTGCCCGCGAAGGATCATCCCGTTCGGTCCGGTCGATCCGGTGCTCGTTACCGCGTTGCCTGAGCGCATGCGCGAAGCGCAGACCGTGTTCCGCCACACCGGGGGCATCCATGCGGCCGCGCTGTTCAGCAGGAACGGGGAACTTCTGTCGGTGCGCGAAGATGTCGGTCGGCACAACGCGGTGGACAAGGTGATCGGAGCGGCCTTGGGATCACGGCTCCCACTAGCGGACACCATCCTGTTGGTGAGCGGTCGGGCTGGTTTCGAACTGGTCCAGAAATGTGTCGTGGCCGGTATCCCGATGATGGCTGCGGTCGGTGCGCCATCATCGCTAGCGGTTCAACTCGCCAAGGACAGTGGCCTCACATTGATCGGCTTCTTGCGCGGTGAACGTTACAATCGGTATGCACCATGAAGGACGAGACCACCCCGCACACCAAGCGGATCGCCGTACTGATGAAGGAGCGGATCGCCGTGGTGCCCTACGACCCCGAGTGGCCTGCGCGTTATGCCGAGCTGGAGCTGCGCTTGAAGCGCCTATTGCCGAAGAACCTGGTGCAGCGCATCGCGCACATCGGTAGCACGGCGGTGCCCGGCCTCAGTGCGAAACCGATCATCGACGTGCAGGTGGAGGTGAACGATCTCGCCGAAGTACGGGAACGGGTGGTCCCCATGATGGAGGAGGAGGGATACGAATTCATCTGGCGACCCAGCATCGGGGAGAGCGCACCGTTCTACGCCTGGTTCATCAAGCGTGACGACAAGGGTGAACGCACGGAGCACATCCACATCGTGGCTCCGGACCATGTGAGCGCCGAGCGGATCATCTTCCGGGACCTGTTGCGTAGGTTCCCAGAGGAGGCGGCTGCGTATGAAGTGCTGAAGAATACCCTGTCCAAGAGATTCTCCAAGGATCGCGCGGCCTACACAGCGGGTAAGACCGAGTTCATCCAAGCGCTGCTACGGAAGGGTCGGGCGAGTGGTTTGCGCTGAAAAGAAACACCCATGCATGCAATGAGGACCCTCCTGTTCACCATCACGCTCTGCATCACGAGCGTGGGCTTTACACAACGCACCTTCGATGTGACCATCGCTGACAGCACGTACCGGATGAAGCAATACTGGTTGGTGATGTACACCTCCGGAGCGGATACCGTCGCCCTGGACAGCCTCACTTCCGCGACCTTGCAACAGGCGCACCTGGCTCACCAGGATGAACAGTCCAAGCGCGGCTTGATCGTCATGGCGGGCCCGTTCGGAAAGAACGACCACACCTGGCGCGGCCTGTTGCTCTACGATTGTGATTCGGAGGAAGAAGTTGAGGGATACCTGCGACAAGACCCGTACGTCAAGCGCGGTCGCTTGGCGTACTCCATCGCTCCTTGGTACGGGGCGGTGGGCACGGTATTGCCGTAAGTCTATTTCGAACTCAGCAACCACGCGTGCGTGTGGTCGCCTTTGGCGGAACGCCAGAAATAGCAGAAGCGGTTACGCTTGCTGTTCAACAAGGCCTGCACTTCCGGATGGTCCTTGTGGGGGTAATACATCCGGATACGCCCTGTGTTCGTGTCGATCGAAGGAGCGGGGATGACACCATCACCAGTGAAGGAAACCTGCAGGCTGCGAGCGATGCTGCCGACCCGTGCCGGTGTGCCGAGGAAAAGCAGGTCGCCGTTGGCGGTGGGGATCGCCTTGGTCACACGCATCACTTCCAAGGCTCCGCTGCTTCCCAAATGCAGCGCCGTGCGCAGACCACCCTCCTTGTACTGGTCGGGAGCTTGTACTGGTGAACCCATGGCAGTCTCGTTTGATGCTGTGAAGTTCGGCCGATCCGGACGACATCGCTGTGCTTCAGCTCACCAAGGGCCAAAACTTCATATTGGCTTAACATGGGTCCGGCGTGCCATTCGGTCTAGAAGCCTCAGGGCCAAGCCTGAACCGATCGATCTACTTTCGACCGGTCATATCCACCATGCGCCCCATCCTCGCCATTCTGTCGGCTACCGTATGGATCTCCATCAACGAGTTCCTGCGCAACCAGATCGCCCTCATCGATCATTGGACCGGACACTACTCAAGCATGGGACTCGTCTTTCCCGGGGAACCGATCAATGGTGCCGTTTGGGGTATATGGTCCTTGTGCTTCGCGATCGCCATCCACTTCCTTGCCCGTCGGTTCGGTCTTCTGGAGACCGGCGCCCTGGCATGGGGTGTGGGTTTCGTGCTCATGTGGCTGGTGGTGGGCAACATGGGGGTGTTGCCGGTGAGCATTCTGCCGTACGCCATTCCGTGGAGCCTTGCTGAAGCGTTCGGCGCGGTGTGGATCGTGAAGAAGCTGGCCTGATCACTGCGAGGCTGTCGGCGCTTGTAACAAAGCGGCGACTCGTCCGTCCCGTGGACATGGGAACAGCTGTCGAACACCTCCGGTTACGAAGTCAATTGCGTTGGTGGAAGTGGATGACTTTGTTGAGTTTGATCTCCACCGTGATCCTCTGGTGGTACGTCCTACAGCCGAAGGACGCTGCTCGGTTCGGGCTACTCCGTGCGAAGGGGATCATCGTGGAGGATACCCTCGGTCGGGACCGCATCTTGATAGGCGCTCCCTTCCCGACATCGGCCCAACGGGTGCGCACGGATACCGCTGCCGTTCGTGCGGTATGGTCCGAACGTTTCGGTGGTGATCGCTACATGGAGTGGTACAAGGACTATCGGCATGATGGTGTTGGCATGCTGGTGCTGAATGCCGAGGGTTATGATCGTGTCCTCATCGGTGAACAGCTTCCCGATCCCAACACCGGGGTGCGGATCGGCTCCCCCACGGGCGTGTTCTGGAACGATCACGAAGGCATAGAGTTGGGTGGATTGGGGGCACTGCGGCTGCATGAGGACAGCACCTACCGCAACGGACTCGGCTTGGACGATCAGGATGGCGAAGGCATGCACTTGATGATCCTGGAAGACGGCTCGAAAATGCTGCGCACGGTGCACCCTGGTGGCATGCTGCTACAAGGGCGGTTGGCGGCGCGCGGGCATTTCGGCGATACGGTCGACTTCATCGGCGCGCGTTCGATCGGCACCGACGGCAGCGTGAAGAAGGAGATCGCGTTCGAGTGAGCGAACAGTGTCAACGCATCTCTTGGATCCCGTCGCGCGAGATGTGCTCGAAGCGTTTGCCGTTGAAGCCGAAGAGCCCACCACTGAAGCCGAACCAGAGCGTGCCCTTGCGGTCTTCGAGGATGCTCTGCACCCCGAAGTTCTGGATCAGATCTGGCCGATCGGTCTCAGCGAAGAGCTCGAACGGTTGACGGTCCGTACGAAGCAGTGAAGGAGGCGTGTAGCGATAGGCTCCTACACCGACCGCAGCGATCCAGACGTGACCTATACGCGTCGCGTGTACGGTATACACGTCGTGCGCAGTAAGTCCCTTCACATCGGTGAAACGCATGAAGGTCTTGCCATCGTAGCGCGCCACACCACCTTCTTTTATCGGCGGGAAGTCCGACGTGATGCACCCGAACCAAAGGTTGCCTTCCACATCTTCGGTGATGCTCGCCACGTTGTTGCTGCAAAGACCGTCCTCTTTGGTGAAATGCGTGAACGAAGTGCCATCATACATGGTCGCGCCGTAGCCATCCCGACCGAACCAGAGGCGGCCCTTGCTGTCCTCGATGATCTCCCACACCTTGCCTTTCACCCACTTGTGCGAGGGGTCCTTGATGGTCGGAACAGGGATGTCGAAGGGCTGGAAGCGCGTGCCATCGAAGCGAAAGGCGCCATCGTTGGTGCCGGCCCAGAGCGTGCCGTTGCGGTCTACGAGCAGCACACAGCCCGGCCCATGTAAGCCTTGTTCAGTCTTGTATGGCGTGAACGTAGTGCCATCGTAACGCGTGGCACCGTCGTGAGATCCGATCCAGAGGTGGCCCTGCCGATCCTCCACGATGCTGCAAGAGACCATATCGGCAAGTCCGTCAGCGGTGGTGAAGTACGTTAGCCGTTCACCGGGAACGACCGATGGTTTGGGTGTATAGCGGATCACACCATCGCCTACCGTACCGAACCAGAGGCTGCCTTTGCTGTCCTCGAAGGCGGAGACGATGTAGGCACTGAGCGGTGCGGTGTCCGTCGCGGTGACAAGGGTCGTAGTGCTCTCAGCCCGAGCTTGAGTAGGGCTCGTGGTCACCTGCGCTTGACATGCGAACATTAAGAATGGTCCGCCAAGAAGCCAAGTCGAGGGGATGATGCTCGTGTGCTGCACGTGGGAAGGATCTCTGGACAAGGTAGACGTCCTCACCATCTCAAGGCCGCGGCCGAGGCACAAGGATCGTTAACGATAGCGGAGGAGCTGGTCGATCAGCCTTCGCTCAGCAGCCGCTATACCGAAAGTTATATTGACATGGGATGTGTCGGATCGTTGCTTTGGCGCTTCAAATCCCACGCCCATGCGCCTCGCATCAACCCTCTTCCTGGTCTTAGCACTTTCTTGGATGGCCCATGCGCAAAGCGTACTCGTCTACAGGAACGATTTCGTGACACCCAATGCTCCGCCGGTCAATGCCAGTTGTCAGCAGGACTTCAGCGATACGCCGGTGAACACTTTGTGGGAGGGCACTGGCACGGGAACGTTCAGTGGTGCCTTTCAACAGACCAGCACCGTGGAGACCATCAGCATCAATGGCCCCGCCGATGTCTATGACGATCCCACGAACGAGCACGGCGATTTTTGCCTGGGCATGCTCAACACGCACTTCGGTGACAAGCTCGCCCTGCTCATCGACCGCGAAGGGTTTCCGTTCGTGAACCTCTCCATGGACATGTCCGCGATCAACACCACCTGTGGAGGCCCCTTCATCCTGGGCACGCCGAACTTCCTGGTCGAAGCGTTGGATGCTCCCGGAGGGGTCTTCGATATCGGTACCGCCGTGGTGCTCTCCTCCGATACGCTCGTCGGTAGTGCACCCAATGCGCCGAGCGGAGCGGGTAGTTTCGTGTTCAATTGGGCCACGGCCACCGGCTCTTTGGATGTGAGTGCCAGCACGGAAGACCAAGTGGCCATTCGCTTCACACTGCTCAACACGGGCGCCACGCCCACTGCGCCGATCTACTCGGCCTTCGACGACATCTACATCGAGGCATCCACCGTGGAGGTCATCAGCAGCGTGCCCGAGCACAGGGAGCTGGATCTACAGGTGTGGCCGAATCCCGCGATGGACCACCTCATCATCAGCGGTGCCGCGAATGGCACTGCCGTGGAGCTTGTTTCGGTCATCGGCGAGCAGGTGGCCTTGTTGACCACCTCATCCCTTGGTGTGGTGGATGTGTCCGCGTTGGCGCCTGGTACCTACGTGTTGCAGATGAACATGGATGGAGCGCGTCGTCAAGCGCGATTCGTGAAGCACTGACAGGTACGCTCGCCTCCATGGCGGGTGTCTCTTGGACTTCGGCGTGGGATCTGTAGCGGTAGCGCTCATCAGACCGCACTACGCATGATCCACCATAGCCTCCGCATCGCCCTCTTGATGTGCCTTCCACTGCATGCCGCAGCCCAACCCGGCGCCAGCGCACAGGAACTCCCGCTGATCACCGCCACGTTGATGGACTACATCGACGGCACCGCCAACGGCGACCCCGAGCAGGTGCGGCGCGCCTTCCATCCGGACTTCAACCTGTATACCGTGAACGATGCGGATAGTTTGTTGGTCCGTTCTGGCACCAAGTACATCGAGGGCATCAAGCCGGGCGAGAAGAATACGCGCCAGGGCCGTATCATTTCCATCGATGTGGAAGGCAACACCGCCATGGCAAAAGCGGAGATCGTCGTACCGGGTTGGCGGATCTTCACGGACTACTTCCTGCTGCTGAAGTACGAAGGCGCATGGAGGATCGTGCAGAAGAGCTACAGTTGGCGGGCGTGGTCGAAGGAGGAGAAGTGACCGGTCAAGGCGGGTAGGTGGATCATTCCAGCCAGGGTTGGAAAGATGTGTTCAAGGTGTACTCCGCTGGGAAGCAGCGTATTCCATATTGCACACGTCTACTTGGCAAAGCCACCACATCATGCGCATTCCAATGACCTTTTTCGTGCTCCTCCCCACGTTAGCAGGCGCACAGGTCGACTACCTCGCCAACGACCCGGTCTGGCGAGTTACATCGGTATGCAATCAACTAGGTAGCATCGGATCTCCGTGCATCATGACCGATGATCACCAGTATATGCTTGCCGGTGATACGCTCATCGCCGGCCATGTGTATAAGAGCACGCTGCGCACAGGAAGCACGCACGGGAGCTGGCAGGGGCAACTGCCGGCACCACCTAGCTGCATCGATCACATTATCTATGGGCCGGAACGCAGCACGCCTATCCGCCAGGAAGGGCGAGCGCTCTATGTGTGGAACGGTGATGCCGAAGAGTTGCTTTTCGACTTCGATCTGGAAGTGGGCGATATGCTTCCGACCTCCTTCAATAACTTTGATGAGAGTATGGAAGTGGTCGACCTGGACAGCATTCAACTGAGCGGTGAATGGCGTAGGGTCTACACAGTAAGTGGAACCTCAACTCATACCATCGTGGAGGGCATTGGATCCGATCGAGGCCTCTTCGAGCCCATCGGCGCCATCTTGGAGTGCGGTCACGACTTCGAGTGTTTCAGCCTCAATGGTGAGTCCGTGTATCCCGGTGCGGAGTGCAACATCATCATGGCCATCGCGGGTTCCCAAGAGCAACCCATCGACATCCGTTTCGATGCGGCCAATGCACTGCTCACCGTGGTGATACCCGACGGCTCAGCGGCTACGGCGGTTCAGGTGCTTGACGTGAACGGACGCTTGTGCCTCCAGACGCGGCTCAATGCCACGGGCGGCCAGGTCGACCTCGGTTCGCTTGCCATAGGAACGTACATGGTACGGATCGGCGCGCGCACGGAGCGGGTGGTGGTGGCGCGATACTGAAGCTCGAGCCTGATGATCGAGGCATGGCGAGGCGTCATGGTCGATGCTTCATCACTCCTTCCTTCATGGGGATCGACCTTTCATCAATGGTGGATCTTAGGCATGAAGGAGTGCATCTAACTTCGTAGTTCTTTCCACCACCCCATGCAGTGCATCCTCGGCGCCAACGGAACCATTGGCCGCGAACTCTCCCGTGTTCTCCCCCAGTACACCAACGCCATCCGTCAGGTCGGTCGCAACCCGCGCAAGGTGAATGCGAGCGATGAGACCTTTTCCGCCGACCTGCTGGATGCGCAAGCTGTAGCCCAGGCCGTGCAGGGCTGTGACGTGGCCTACCTCGTGGCAGGATTGAAGTACGACACAGCCGTCTGGCAAGAGCAATGGCCCAAGGTGATGCGCCACACCATCGACGCGTGCAAGCGCCATGGCACCAAGCTCGTCTTCTTCGATAACGTGTACGCCTATGGGAAAGTGGATGGTCCCATGACCGAAGACACACCGTATGCGCCCAGCAGCAAGAAGGGCGAAGTACGCGCGCGCATCGCCACCACCTTGATGGACGAGGTGAAGCGCGGTGAACTCCAGGCCATGATCGTACGTGCCGCCGATTTCTATGGGCCGGGTGCCAAGCTGAGCCTCACGCATTCCACCGTCACCGAGCGCTTGAAGGCCGGCAAGACACCGCAATGGGTGAGTAATGCCAAGGCCCTGCACACCTTCACCTACACGCCCGATGCTGGTCGTACGGTAGCACTGCTCGGCAACACCGCAAGCGCCTATGGCCAAGTCTGGCATGCGCTCACGAGCAAGGAGACCATGAGCGGCGAAGCCTATGTGCGCCTGGCCTGCGAACTCGCCGGCAAGCCTTACGGCATACAAGTGGCGCCGCGGTGGATGCTCGGCATCATGGGCCTCTTCGTGCCGGTGCTCCGCGAGAACATGGAGATGATGTACCAGTTCGAGCACGACTACCGCTTCGACAGCAGCAAGGTGGAGCGGGCTTTCCAATTGAACGCAACGTCATATCGTGATGGAATAGCGGCGGCGTTGAAGGGGTGAGGGGATGGCACCTCATGACCATACGGCGCGCCCGAGCCGGCAGCGATAAAGGAGGTTCTTGCGACAGGTAACCTCGGTGACGAATGCGTTGGACCCGAAAGGGTGCACGATCATCGTGGACACCAAACAGCTACCACCCTATCACCAGGACCGCCACCCCGCGCGCGTGATCCTGGAGGTGGCCGGTAATCAGGTGGAGATCAAAAAGAACGACTGGTGCGATGACAATGCGGGATGCCGTGCTGGTGGATGGCACACGGGGGCACACAATCGACCCAACGAATGGATTCTCTCCGAACGAACGAACGCCGCCTACTCGCAGGCCTCCATGTGGCACAGCCGCGTGAAGAGCAGGCCTTGCCGCGAGCGCACGCACGCATCGTCCTTGTCCATGGTCCACTGCGCGAAGACGGCTTGCGGTGCCGCGCTGGTGCGCAACGTCACCTTGTTGCCGTCCACGGTCCAACGCCCGCTCACATCCACCTGCTCCGTGGGGTCGGTGGTGTTCACATAGCGGAAGGTGCCGTCCGGGTCGATGGTCAATACTACCGACGACCCTTGCGGGCCGCCATCACAGCCGCACACACCGTAGTTACCGGTGCGCAACGAGCCGGCTTCCGGCGGCGTGAACGCGAAGAGTGGCAATACAACGGCCAGGGCTGCACAAAGTCGTGTGTTCGCTGTCTTCATGGGAAGGTGGTTGGTTGCTGAACGCCGAAAGCGGTCGCTGCGCTTCCATACCCATACACGCAGAGCACCGGCCAATGGTTGGGTGGTGAAGCGCACGCGGGAACTATCCGAGCGCGGGCAGGGGCTACGCTCTTCATGGCACGGGCGCAGCGGGGGTGAGGAGTTAGTTCGCGTCTTCAAGCGGCACCCGGCAAGAAACCTGGCGTTTGCGTGGAGGGTTATCCAGTCAAGGACTTGCAGCGGGTCGAACCCTCGTCTTCTTCGCGCAACAGACGTTCGCTGCACTACTTCACAACGAACCGCTTCCCATCGAAGTGCGCGCTGCCGGTGATCGTGCGGGCCTCACCCTCCCCCGCCGGCACGGGTGTCAGGTCGTCGGTGGTGTAAGTGAAGCGGGCCACCTTGTGCTTCGGGTCGTAGTCGAAGCGTGTGACATCGCCGCAGCGCGCCGTCAATTCCCACGTGGGCCCAAGAAGCGGCTCCTCGTTCCTGTCCGTCCCCACCTCGAACGCCGGATAGTCGAAGTGGATATCGTCACGCGTCAGTTCGATCACCGTGAGCATCTCCGAACAACAACTGCTGCAACCCTTCACGCCGCCCACGCAGAGGTAGAGCGTGGAACTGTCCGTGCGGCCCAGGGCGTGTATGGCGTGGTAGGACCCGCCACGGCTCCATTCCGTGCCGCCCCCTTCGTCGTTGAGCGACCGATCGAACACCGGATGACCGATGCCTCGTGCATCGCGGAAGAACACCAACGTGACCTGCGCCTGAAAGGTGCCGCCCGTGCGTTCGTCCCAGGAGAAAAGCGTCAGGCGCCCATCCGCTGAGCGCACGCGGTGAAGCTGATCCGCAGGGATCAGGCTGTCGATGGCATGATCGTTCAAACCGGGCACCGCCAATACACCTGCCAGGGCCTGGTTCAACTGTGCGTTGATGTGCCAGTCGTCGTCCATCACCTCCGAAAGGGTCAAGGTGTCGGAGCGTTCGCGCACCGCGTTCCAAGTGACCAAGCGCGCGCCCAGGGTATCACGGTCGTATTGGGCATTGGACAGCAGCGGCAGGATGCAACCGAAGATGAAGAGAGCACGCATGGCGTGCAAAGAACGCAAGCGCGCATGTTCCTATTGGCGGAGCTTCGCTGAGCAGGAAGCCAGCGAGCGCGGGGCACACTGCTGGTCGCCGCACCGTGCCATGCCCAAGCCGCCACCCGTCCTGCCCAAGTCGCCCCTCGGCTTGGGCAAGTCACCGCGCACCTTGGGCAAGCTGCCACCTGACTTGGGCAAGTTCCTCGGCGACTTGGGCAAGCTGCCTCCTGACCTGGGCAAGATGCCACGTCACTTGGGCAAGGAACCGCGCACCTTGGGCAAGTTGGCGTTCAACGTGGGCAAGTCGCCGCGTGGCTTGGGCAGGTTGCACCGTGACTTGGGCAAGGAGCGCAGCGCCTTGGGCAAGCTGCCCACCCCACCGCGCACGAACAACGTCCGGTACTGAAGCCTGCGCTGCGCACCGACCAAGCCTGGTATGATCGTGCGCTGGGCTTCGGGCACTTTCGCCGTGCCCCTCTGCAAGGCCCGTATTTCCTGGTGTTCCCAGCGCAGGTGTCGGCACGATGACCGACAACTGTCGGCCCATTTTACGACATAACGTTCGGCGGCCCGTTCGCATACAAAGCCCCGGAACGCGGAAAAACAAACCGCACAAAAACAAAGTCACAATGACGACAAAAAGGTTCTACGTGAAACTCGGCCTCGCCGATATCACCTCCAATGGCCTGGTGCTAAAAGGCCGCAACCATGTGGACATGCTCACGGGCAACGCCACCTACGCCTCCATCGCCGCCTTGCTGCCGCCCATCACGGACGCTTGCGATGCGCTGGATGCCGCCAACCAGGAAGTGCTCTTCAACGGCGGCAAGATCGCCTACGAGAACCGCCGCAAGAAAGAGGCCACCCTGCGTGAGCTCCTCACCACCCTGGGCGAACAAGTGCAAGTGATCAGCGCCGGCGACAAGGCGAAGATCCTCAGCGCCGGTTTCGAGGTGCGCAAAACCCCCGAGCCCATCACCAAGTTGGACCAGCCGCAGGACCTGCGCGCCCGCCTCAGCGGCTTCGCCGGCACCGTGGCCCTCGATTGGGAAGTGGTACCGGGCTGCAAGTACTACCAAGTGTGGATGTGCGAGGGCGACCCCACCAAGGGCCCCTGGCAAATGGTGGGCGTAAGCGGCAAGAGCCGCCACACCGTGGACAACCTCACCCCGGGCACCTTCTACAGCTTCCGTGTGAACGCCGTGGGCGCCCGCACCGAAAGCATCCTCAGCGACACGGCAACCCTTATGGCTGCCTAAGCGCCACCACCGCGTTCCAACACAACCGGCCCCGGCCACCGCAAGGTGAGCCGGGGCCGGTGCTTTGGGGGCACTCGCTCCGCACGTGCTACCATCAAGCTGTCATCGGCAGGCAGTGTTCAGGCGTCTGTGCATCATCGCGCGGATGAACAGAGCCTGCCCCGGGGCTCGGCGAGAGGAAGCGTTCCAATGCCTCGACTAGTTGCGCTACCACCACGCTGCTAGCGGCAGGCAGTCGCGGGGTGATGTCCACGATCAGCGCGGGCCAGGCGGTCGGCGTGCCTGTGCGGAGAGCATGTGCGGTAGCCGACCGTCTGGACTTTGATCGTGGTTGACTTTTGGCTCCACCTTTTATTCACTCCACGCCTCTTCTCGCAGCGGTGTTCATTATCTCCCTTCGGTCGGTACGTCAAGGAAAAGGTGGAAACAAGTGACATCGAGTCCGGACCGGCTCTTCCGTTCAACAAGAACAATGTCGGCCCCACTATCCACAGCCCGCTGGTGCAAACACCGCCGCCCTGCGCCACCGTCCGGTGCCCCTTTGCCTTCACTTTAGGATCTGCTCCGGAAACAAAACCCACCCCAACCATGCCCATGCTGAAACCCCCTCCATGGAGCAGGACCCCACCTTGCAGCACTTGCTGCACCTGAGCGCCCAACTACAAGAGGCGCTGCAACGCCTGGCCGTGCGGCACGCACCCACGGAGGAACCATTGCCGCACCCCGCACCGGTGCCCGCCGCCGGGCGGCCGCCCATCTGCAAAGCCTGGCAGCAGTTCCTGCGCCTGCTCTGCGACCCCAGGGGCTATTCCTACAAGGAGATCGCCGCCAAGCAAGGTGTGCACCCCAGCACCCTGCGCACCTACCGCGAGCGCATTTCCAAGCGCTTCGGCGTGCGCGGCAAAGCAGCCCTGGTGGCGTGGGCCGTGAAGAACGGGTGGGGGTAGGGCGGCGGGCCGCAGGCCTAGACCGAAGGCCACGCGCTATAAGGGAGCGGCGGCGGCACGCGAGATCGTGCTGTGGGGGATGCACGGCGAAGAGCCGAAGAGTCGTCCGCTAAGGACTATCGTACGGCTCACTTCCGCCCGAAGTCCGCTGGATTCTCACCCCAAGCTCGTGTTTCCCACTTCAGTATTGGGGTCGTGTACTCATTGGACGCCAGCCATCGCTCAGCGCGATCGACCAATTCGAAGAGCTTTGCGTTGCGTTCGTTTCTTGGTTGTTTGGTCTTGGCCCGCTTCTGTCGGACCCAGCTTATCGCATTGCGACTGTCGGAGTAAATAGGGACCGCCAATCCATGCTTCTTGCAATGGGCCAACGCATGCACCAGAGCGAGGAACTCCGCGATGTTGTTGGTGCCATCATCGAACGGACCTTGGTGGAACACTCTTTCACCGGTCGCATAGTTGACCCCTTGGTATTCGCATGCACCGGAACCGGTATTCCAAGCGCCATCCACACAAATGCTCTCCCGAATGGGATCGCCCACGAAGGCCCTCTGCTGGGCCGAAGGTGCCTTGATGAGTTCCCTACGCTGCGTGAAACTGTACTTCGGCGGCGTGCTCAATGCCTGTTCCGCCTCCGCGAGCGTCTTGAAAGACTTGAACTTGGCGCCAGGGAACTCGTTCGTTTGTGACGCGCACTCGCTCCATGTCGTGAAGATGCCGGTCTTACGACCCACCCAAACCACGTAGAACTTCTGCTTCGGCTTAGACATGATTGAACAGGAAGTGGTCTAGGCTCATAGAGCCGCTAGCCGCCGAGCAGTTTACTGATCAGATATACTCCCGCAACGGACAGACCAACGACTGCCACCCCCTTCCAGAAATCCTGCATCGGATCCTTCTCATTGACAACATTCAAGCTACGGACCGCCCAGATGATCTCGTCCATGGATTGATATCTATCCTGAGGTTGTGCAGCCGTCATCCTGTTGACGATTGCCCTAACGCGAGGGTCAAGGACAGTGCCGCTCGCCGACCCGGTTAAGAGTTCGCGGTAGATGATACCTAGTGAGTAGATGTCCGAACGAGCGTCGGCTTGGCCGAACTGCAACTGTTCTGGAGCACAATAGATAGGTGTCCCAATGCCATAGGCTATCCTCGTGTGACTTTCATGGTGAATGAACTTCCCTATTCCCCAATCCGCCAACACAGGTTCCTTTCCTGCGAAGAGGACATTCTCGGGTTTGAGATCCCTGTGCAGGACACCGCGCTTGTGTGCAAAGGACAAGGCACTCGCCAAGTGATACACTATGGCGGAGGCACCTTCCCGCGTGAAACCGAATCCGTTTGAGTTGTATTGCCTTATGCGGTCACGCAGGCTTCCATCCGGGTAGTAAGGCATCACGTACCACGGGTTATGCCCTGATACATCATGGTTAACCAGTTTGATGATGTTCGGATGCTCTAGACCAGCCATGATCTTCACTTCACGGATGAATCGCCTCACGTGATCCTGCGCCCACGGCTGCAGAACTTTCTTCACCGCATAGTATCGGCCGTCGGTATTCAAGTAGAGATCAACAACGCCAAGTCCACCTTGGCCAAGAGTTCGAATTCGTTGCATGCGACATGGATTAGACTAGCATACAGTCTGTTTGTGTCTTGCGAGGTTCCTTAATCAAACGCCTTCAACCCGAAGGCGAGGTTGTAGTCGATGATCTCGTGTTCCTTCTGGAACTGCTTCCACGCCTCCTCCTCGTGGCTCGCGTCGATGATCTGCTTGGCCGTGTCCTTCTTGAACCGCTTGGCCACCTCGTTCAGTACGGCCAACTCCGACTCCTCGAACAACTCCTTCCGGAACGCGCGACCCGACTTGGGCAGGAATTGCGTGCCCAGGTTGCCGTCATTGAACATCTCCTGCACCATCATCACCTCATCGCGACGGGTCACGTGGTCGAAGAGCGCATCGTACTGCTTGGGCACAGGGCCATGCGTTACCGCGCGGTAGCGCGCACCGCTGATGGAGTAGCCGTGCAATTGGAAGTGCCGGAAGTCCGCGTAGAAGAGCAGCTTGTTCAGCTTCGTCTTGTACGGTTTCAGGGTCTCCGCGAAGTACACGATCATCTCCGTGAGCCGCTCCAGGCTCGGCTTGCGGTAACCGGTGGTGTGGTCAGGTAGCGTGTCGCCGGGGTCCGTGCCCATCACGTAGTCCTCTTCGCCATACGCCATCTTCCAGCCGTCGTTCGCTTTCAGCATCGCATCGATGCGCGCGATGATCTTCTCCTTCGTCTTGTCATCCAGGTGCGGGCTCAGCTTCACCATTTTCCCGAACTCCATCTCGTCATCCGCCACTTGGATCAGCCGCGCATTGCTCTCGCTCGGCACCTCACCAGCTTCATAGTTACGCCACACGTTCGCGCCGAAGCCCAGCACCTCGCTCATCTTGATCGCGCTCAGGTCGTACTTGGCGCGGATCGCCTTGATCTCGTCCGGGAACGGCAGGTTGTACTTGTCGCGGTACTGGTTGTACACCTGGTTGATGTTCACCTCATCGGTGAACTCCTCCGTGTATTGTTCGCCGTCCGTGTCCTTGTAGAAGTGGTACATGATCTCGAACTCTTCCTTGCGGAAAGGGATCGTGCGCTTCTCTCGGCACAACACCATGTCGTTGCCGGTCATGGAGCTTTTGATGGTCGGTTTCATCGCAGAGGGAATTTCATGGGGTGCTCAGCGGCGTGGAAGGAGATGCAAACCACCTTCCCATCGCCGGTGACGCCCAGGGTGATCTTGATGTACAGTTCCTGTGCCTTCAACTCTTTGCCGAAAACCCAGAGGTCCGGGCCCTTGTCCCAGTCCTTGATCGGTCCTTCGCTGTAGTCCATCGCGGTCAGTTCTTCCAGCACCTTGATGCGCTCGTTGCGTGCGATGCCCAGCTCGAACAAGGCCACCGTGTTCTTCTCCCGCCCGTCTTGGAAGAGCACGCCCCAGACCTTCATCCGGGCATGGAACGCTGCTAGGAAGGCTTCTACCTCGGCCGATGTGGGCATCGCACTTCAAGATGGGGCGAATATACTATCGGACGGCTTATATGCAACTATAAAGTGGTATCTTGGCCGCCACTTATACGGATCTCCCTATGGAACCAAATGCCCAAGCCCAGATCAATTGCCCCAAGTGCGGCACCCCGGTGGATGTGAACAAGGTGCTGTACGACAAGGTACAGGCGGAGATCGGCCAGCAGTACGAGCGCGCCATGGAGCAGGAGCGCGAAAAGCTCGCTGCGGAACAGAAGAAACTGGCCGATCAGAAGCGCCTGCTGGATGACCAGGTGAAGACCACCGTGGAGCAGCAGTTGGCCAAGGCGAAGAAGGAACAGGAGGACAACCTTCGGAAGTCGATCCGAGGTGAGGTCGAGGAGAGCGTAAGCGCCATGCAGAAGGAACTTGAGGAGAAGAGCGTGCAGTTGAAAGAACTGAACCAGACGCGCGCGGCCTTGGCCAAGGCGCAACGTGAGAAGGATGAGCTCGCCGACAAGATCAACGCCGAGGCAGAGGCCAAGCTGAACGAGGTGCTCAAGCAGGAGAAAGCCAAGATCGCGAAGACGGAAGCGGACAAGCAGGAACTGGCGATCAAGGAACGCGACGAGTTGATCAAGTCGCTCAGCACGCAGATGGAAGAGATGAAGCGCCGCGCGGAGCAAGGCTCCATGCAGGCACAGGGGGAAGTGCAGGAACTCGCGATCGAAGAATGGTTGCGCAGCGCATTCCCCTTGGATGAGGTGCAGGAGATCAGCAAGGGTGTGCGTGGGGGTGATTGCATCCACCGCGTGCGGGACCGGTCAGGACATGAGTGCGGTTCCATCTACTACGAGAGCAAGCGCACGAAGCACTTCACAGCGGGCTGGATCGCCAAGCTGAAGCAGGACATGCAGGCCGCCAAGACGCACGTGGGCGTGATCGTTACCGAGGCCATGCCGGAGGGAATGGACCGCATGGGGCAGCGCGAAGGCGTGTGGGTCTGTACCTACGATGAGTTCAAGAGCCTCTGCCACGTGCTGCGCGAAATGATGCTGCAGGTGGGCACTGCCATCGCCGCGCAGGAGAACAAGGGCGACAAGATGGCCATGCTCTACAACTACCTCACGGGCTCCGAGTTCGCCATGCACATCGAAGCCATCGTGGGTAGCTTCCGGAAGCTGAAAGGCGACATCGCTTCGGAGCGCCGCGCCTACGAACGCATCTGGAACGAGCGCGAGAAGAACCTGGACCTGGTGATATCCAACACCGCGCAGATGTATGGCTCCATCAAGGGTATTGCCGGCGCGGCGATAGCGACGGTGCAGAGCTTGGAGTTGCCTTCATCGGGAACCAGTGCAGAGTAGATTAATGCCCACTAGCTATGCCTACACCATCTTTTCTGCCAATTTCTCGCATCGCCAAAATCCGTGGACATCGGATCTTCCGTGAGTTCACATGGCCAAGCACGCTGCATGATTTTGGTCGCTTCAATCTCATCTACGGTTGGAATGGCTCCGGCAAGTCAACCCTTTGCCATCTATTCGAACATGTGGCAGACCACCAGCCCGTCACCGAAGGCCAAGTCGAGTTCGTGATCAATGGACATCCGGTCCAAGGGTCGGCACTTGACACAGCAGCGAACCTTCCCAACCTCCGGGTGTTCAACAGGGAAGCTGTCGTCCGGACTATTTCAGAAGCCTCTTCCCCTCTTGGTCCGATCTATTATTTCGGCGAGGTGAACGTTGAGACCCAGAAGCAGTTGGATTCAGACTCGAAGCTGCTGGTAAAGGCAAAAGAAGATTTGGAGAAGACACAACAAAGTGCAAAAGGCCAAGCGAGCGCTTTGAGCACTTTCTGCTCCGACAAGGCAAAGGTCATTAAGGACTTACTGGCCGGACCTGGCAGCGGCTACACCACCTACACCAAGAACAATTTTGAGAGGAAGTGCGCTGAACTAATTGAGCGAGTGGGTCCGCTTCCAACCCGCACAGCAGATGAGCGAGCCGCTCTGAACCAAAAGAAGAGCGGATCCTCCCTGCCAAGCCTGCCAGAACTAGAAACTGAGTATCCTGACCTCGTGAAGGCGTTGGAGATCACATTGGATTTGCTGGCTCGAACGGTTACCTCGAACATCATTGCCAGGCTTGAAGAGGAACCAAGAGTTGCGAAATGGGTGGAGGAGGGTTTGGAAATTCACGGAGGTGAAGCCCCGACCAGCACCTGCGAGTTCTGCGGCAACGAAATCTCAGCGGCGCGTAGAGAAGCTCTTGAAGGTCATTTCAACGACGCTTACAAGAGCTTCCTTCTTGAACTTGATAAGGCCAAGTCCGCTTGCGAGCATCACGTTAAGGCTCTTACCGGACTGAACAGGCATGATCCTGCAAAGCTGTACTCGACGCTCCAACAGAGCTACGGACTCAAACTGAACAAGCTCAACGAGGAGGAAGCGAAGGTGCGGGCCTACTTGACGGCACTGAACGCGGCGCTCTCTGCGAAAGCCTTGAGTCCTTTTCAGAGCTTGGATATTGCGAGCTTCATGGTTGGGCAAGACGAGATGTCGCACGATAGCAGCGTTGCCGCGTTGAGGGACTTGAACAAGTCCATCAAGGAACACAATGAGACGACAGCATCTTTCGAGAAAGGTGTTGCCGCTGCGCGAAAGGAGTTGGAGGAAGCGCAAGTTGCGGATGCCTTGGACGGCTACAAGAAGCTGGTGAAAGCGCTCAACGCCGCAGACGCAGATGAGAAGCGCTTGACGGAAGAAGTCAAGACGCTCGGAGAGCGCGTGATGAAGCTGGAACTGGAACTAAAGGGGCACCGGAAACCGGCCGAAGAGTTGAATGGCGACCTACGGAGCTTCCTAGGCCGGAATGACCTGCAAGTGGATGTGCTGGACACCGGGTATACGATCATACGCAACGGTGTTGCCGCTCTCAACTTGAGCGAAGGTGAGAAGACCGCCATTGCATTCCTATACTTCCTGAAGTCACTTCGCGACACGGCTTTTGATTTGGGAAAGGGAGTTGTGGTCATTGATGACCCCGTATCCAGTTTGGATGCTCATGCGCTTTTCAGTGCCTTCGGACACATGCGCGAAGTCACAAAGGATGCTGGACAGCTTTTCATACTGACCCACAACTTTGGATTCTTCCGACAGGTGAAGAGATGGTTCCACAAAATGCAAGGCCAGAAGAGGCCCGATGTGTCGCTTCGTCCGGCGCGCCTCTTCATGCTGTCGACCAACATTGAGCCGGCTGGTCGAAATGGGAGCATTGTCAATCTCGATACTTTGTTGGAGCGTTTCGAATCCGAGTATCACTTCCTGTTCAAGCAACTCCATGAGGAAGCTGAACGGGTAACACTCCCTCCAGACCTTGCGGTTCTATATCCATTACCGAACATCGCGCGTCGCGTACTTGAAACCTTCCTGGCATTCAAGTACCCCTCACTGTCCAGCGATGGTTTACAAAAGATGCTTGAGGCAGTTCCGTTCGATGCTGCAAAGAAGATTCGTATTCATCGCTTCACAGACTCCTACTCTCACAGCGACCGTATCGACGACCATGGTATGGATATGACGCTGCTGTCCGAGGCGCCGCAGATCATGAGGGAAATACTTGAACTGATCAAGGCGACGGACGAACAGCACTTTGACGGGATGATGGAACAGTTCACGGCAGGAGCAGCAGCGTAAGGAGCACTAGCTGCTGCCCTGCACAGAAGCGGCCTTTTGGACGCTTGCCGTGGCAAGTCCGTATTGACTGGTGCCACGCCCAACTGTCATGCAATGATGGGTCGTCCACAGTCTGTACAGGTCTCGGTCAGTAGTGGACCGCTTTCCACGGAGAAGGGGTGCACTTTAGTTGCATCATGAGCCAGAACGACTTTAACTGTGTCTGTAGAAGCGGTGAAGGTGCTTCCGCTGTACAGTACCCCAACGTCCTTGCCAGCGTACCAGATAACGTTCCTGCGGCCTTGGTAGTCGACCTCAGTACTGCCAGATGCCATTGCGTTGACCACATAGCCGCTGTACTTAGGATAGTCGCCATCGTTGAACACCGATACAATTGGACTTCCGCTGAGCGGAGGCGGTATCGTGTGTTTGAGAAACTTCCCCAACGTGTAGGTGCTTCCGGTCAGATTCGTTGTGGTGTGATTGTGGTTGGCACCCCAGCGCTTGATTGAGCAATCGTGACAGTAGTAAGTGTTTGCCATCGTGATAATGTGTTTGAAGAATGATAATCATCCCGCTCCCCAAAATCAAGTGGTCACCGCATTTCGCGTGACGGATTGAAGCGGAAAGCCCGCAAGCGAGGAGGAACGACGAGTGCGGACTTGCAGCGGAAAGCCGGACCCGAGGCTTTGCGAGGGGCACGCCCAAACCTGCTACGCCTTCTCCACAACCTCCCCCGCCTTCCTCAAATGCGCCTTCTTCGTCTTCCGAATGCG
>JAEUTC010000078.1 GCA_016787985.1 Flavobacteriales bacterium
ATCAAGGGCAGTGGCTTCAATTGGCGCTTCAAGGTGATCAAGGCCGCTGGTGCCTACGTGTGTGGTGAGGAGACCGCCCTGCTCAACAGCATCGAAGGCAAGCGCGGCGAGGTGCGTACACGTCCGCCGTACCCGGCGCAGCAGGGCCTCTTCAACCGGCCCACCGTGGTGAACAACGTGGAGACGCTCGCCTGCGTACCCTGGGTGATCGAGCACGGCGGCCAGGCCTTCACCAAGCTCGGTAGCGAGAAGAGCAACGGCAGCAAACTCGTTTCACTGGACAGCGCCTTCAACCGGCCCGGACTGTACGAAGTGGAGTGCGGCACACCGTTGCGCACCGTGATCGATGACCTCGGCCAAGGCTTCAAGAAGAAGGTGAAAGCCCTGCACATCGGGGGTCCGCTCGGTGGCATCGTGCCACTGAGCAAGATCGACGCGCTCAGCATCGACTTCGAGACGTTCCAGAAGGAGGGCTTCCTGCTCGGCCATGCCAGCGTCCTGTGCATCCCACAGGAGTTCCCGATGATCGAGTACCTCGAACACTTGTTCCAGTTCACATCCGTTGAAAGCTGTGGCAAGTGCTTCCCCTGTCGCATCGGCAGCAAGCGCGGCGAGGAGATGATCGCCCGTGCACGCACCGGGGAGGCCAAGATGGACCGTGCGCTCTTCAACGACCTGTTGGAGACCATGGAGATCGGCAGCCTCTGTGCGCTGGGTGGCGGATTGCCTTTAGGTGTAAAGAACGCGCTGCAGTACTTCGGCGAGGAGCTAAAGGTGCATTTCCAGAATTAGTCCTTCAGTAGGGACGGCGCTCGGACAGCCTCGCCACCCGGAACGCGTAGCTGAAGGACAGCATGTGCGTATTGGTACCGGGCATCCGTTCGCCCAGCGCCACGTTGTACGCGTAGGTCATCTTCGCCTTGAAGACGCCAATACCCATTTCTGGCCTGAGCACCGGGTACGAGCGGGGTCCATCGAAATAGTGGATGTACTGCACGCCCATCGCGAAGCCTCCGTCCGCGTAAGCACCAACCTTCAAGCCCCAGAGCTCCGGCCGATCCACCCGCAGTTCGGCTCCGGCGTAGTAGCCGATGTCGAAGGGGTGGTGGTCCTTCCCGTACTGGTTGCGGCCGATGCCGAGCTCAGCGAAGCCGTACCGACCTTGTTGATAGCGAGCCACGAGCGTGAGCTCATCGTGGTGCTCCCGCAAACGCCGCTGAAGCGCGGTTTCCGCTTCTTGCGCAGTGGCACAGACGGACAGCAGCGACAGCGGGACCTGGAGCCAATACACCACGCGAACGTACGAGATGGTCGGCGCCGTGTCTTACCGGCTTCTACGCCCAGCCCTTGCGCACGGCCAGCGCAACGGCCTCGTTCACGCTGTGTACCCGCAGCTTCACGTACACATTGCTCACGTGCCGGTTCACCGTTGCGTAGGAGAGGTTCAGCTCGGAGGCGATGCGCTTGTAGGTGTAGCCTTTCACGAGCAGGCTGAGGATCTCCTTTTCCCGCGGTGTCAGCTGGAATTCGTCGGGCTTGGGGGCAGGGGTCTGTCGGCCCTCCATCATGCGGAGAACCCGGCGCGCGATGCTCGGCGACATGGGCGCACCTCCCTCCATGGCTTCCCTTATGCCTTGTATCAGGCGGTCGGGATCGGTCTGTTTCAGGAAGTAACCATCAGCTCCGGCGCGTATGGCGGCGAAGATCCGGTCATCGTCCTCGATCACCGTGAGCATTACGATGCGCAGGTCCTTGAACCGCGCCCGGAGAATAGCCACGGCCTTGATGCCATCGACCACAGGCATATCGATGTCCATGAGCACGAGATCCGGAGAGGAGGCCTCCACATCCTCCGCCACCTTGTGCGCCGAGTTGTACGCACCCACCACGCCCAGACCATCGGCGGCGTTCAGCACAGCGCTGAGCGCATCGCGCTGCTCGCGGTTGTCATCGAAGATGGCGATCTTGATCATGGCCCTACCTCCTTGTCGGTGCCCACAAAGTTCAACGGACGGACCGTTCGACACCCTCACTACATCCACTCATTCATCCACGGGAACGAAGCGGAACACCACTCGGGTGCCGCTCGCCTCTCCCGCCAGCACCCGCACCTCGCCGCCGATCTCCTGGGCCCTGCGCACCATGTTGCCCAGTCCGTTGCCGCCGAGGGATGCGCCTCGGGTCGCATCAGGATGCAGGCCGGTACCGTCGTCATCCACGACCAGTTCGTACTGCCCGTTGACCAGCCGCAGCGAAACAGCGAGCTGCTGGCACCGGCTATGGCGTACGGCATTGCTCACCGCTTCTTTGAAAATGAGGTATAGGTTCTTGCGTTGATCCATGGCCAGTTTCCGGGTGAGCGGCCCGGCATCGATGACGAATTCCAACCGGATGCCAGCGGCTTCGCAGAGGGGCTCTGCATAGGCGCGCATTCGGTCCAGTAGGTCCTCCATGGAATCGTGGCCGCTGTTCACGCTCCAAACGATGTCGTTCATGCTCTCCATGGCGCGCTTGCTGTTGTCCTTGATGCGGTGGAGCATGTCGGCCGCATACTCAGGCAGTTCATCCGCATGTTTACCGACGGCCGTGCTGAACAGCACGATGCTGCTAAGGTTGCTTCCCACCTCATCATGCAGGTCAGTGGCGATACGGTCGCGCATGTGGATCATCCGGCGAAGCTGCTGCTCGCGGTAGCGAACGAAGGCGAAGATGGCGGCAGCCAATAGCAGAGCACAGAGCAGTAAGAACCACCAGCGCAGGTGAAGAGGGCGGAGCCTGGTAATAGGCAGGTTCAATTCCTCGGACCAGCGCCCCTCAGCATCCTGGGCCTTGATACGGAGAACGTGATCGCCATAGGGCAAGGAGGTGAAGCGCAGGGAGGAGCCCCGTTGCAGGTTCCAATCGCTATCGATGCCATCGATGCGCCACGCATAGGTGACCAGTGCCGGATCCTCATAGCTGAGCAGGGCAACATCGATCGCGATGAAGCGGTCCTTGGGCTCCATGCTCACTTTGGTACCAGCAAGCACATCGGCGGTCAGGTCTTCCGATCGGTCACCTTCCTCCCTTTGTAGTTTGATGCTCTTGAGCACGAGCGGAGCGGAGACGCTGGTCAATGGGTCCGAAAGGTCGTCCGGGTGAAAGGCCGTGATGCCATTGAGACCGCCGAAGTACATGCGCCCATCGGGCCCTTGTGCGTAAGCCAGTCTGTTGAACTCATCGAAGCCAAGTCCGTCGGCGGTGGTGTACACCTTCACATCCCCCGAGGCCACATGATAACGCACCAGTCCATTGTCCGTGGGCATCCACAAGTGGCCCCGCCGGTCCGGCATGATGGCATGAATGCTGGCCGTAGGGAAGCCCTCCGCACGCCCTGCCTTTTGCACTACACCTGAACCCATATCCCATCGCAACAGGCCTTGGCTGCCGGTGGCCAACCAGAACGTTCCGGTGCTATCGCGATAAGCGAAGCGAATGTCATCCGTGGGCAGGTGATGCTTATCGGCGGTAGGCGCGCCTGTCCACCAGCGTTCCAACATGCGACCTTGGGTATCCACCAGGAAGAGCCCCGCATTCGAGGATACAAGTATGCGTTGCGCATCCAGCCGAAAAAGATGAGCGACCCAGGCACGATCCAGGTCGGCGCTTCCGCTCGCCACTATGATGGAGGAGTCGCCCTGCGGATAGGTGCGCCGCAAGCCCCAGAGTAGGCCAAGCATATGAGCACCGTCACCCAAGGGAAGAGCGGACCAGGTAACGTAGTAGCGGGGTAGTGTTTCAGCCGCGGTGATCACACGGTATTGCCGACCGCTCGCATCCTGATGGATCAGGCGGTCCAGTTCGCATCGCGCTAAACCATCTGCCCCATCGCTGGTAATGTCGCCCCGGAAGACCGTGAGCTTATCGCGACCCAGCTCTTCACCCGTGTATGGATCCAAGATCCAATAGCCGCTGATCTCCGTGTTCACGTGAAGGCGTCCACCATGCACCTCCATGCCCCGGATGCGATGCTCACCCATGTTCTGTGAAGAGCCGTTCCAGAGAAAGCGACTGAAGCGATCGGGCCGCATGGTCACTTGGAACAGCCCGAACTCACCACCGACCCAAAGGTTCCCGATCCGATCACGCAGGACATCCAACTGCGCCAGATCAGCATTCGTGACCACATCCGCCAGATCGAACACCACCGGGGCGGTCTCCGGGTCCTGCCCAACCTGCATGCGCCGTATACGTGTGCTCACCAGCCAGAGCTCGTCAGTAAGCCGCATACGGAAGACGTTGCGCGCATCGTTGTAGAGCACGGCCCGAGTGGTCATGGCCGGCGGATCGCTCGGGGTAGAATCCGAGGGGACCCACCAATTGTGCAAGGCATTTCCGCCTTTCAGGAGCGCATAGGTTCCTTGGGCATCCGCGGTCCGGAACGGATAGTGATCAGTACCCCGGTCGGTGATGAGCCCGACGGTGGCTTTCATATGTATGGACTCATGTGCATTCGCCGACATGGGATCGGCTTGAAGGTCCAAGCGGATGAGCTCAACCGGCCAGTCCACACCCGGTTTCAGGTGGCACGAACACCAAAGCTTGGAGCCGACGTCCCTGCGCAGTTGGTCCACCCATCCATTACATGCAACGCGTGCGGAACGAAGTCCGTCCTGCTTATTGCCGTACCAATAGAGCTGCGTGGTGGTGGCCATTACAATGGTCCCGTCCTCCATGCGCATCACATCGTTCACGGTTCCAGCTGTCTCAGAGAGGGCGCCACCCATGTAGGCAGTGAACGATGAAACCCGCAGGCCGACGGGGTCGAGTACCTCCAGAACCCCATTGGTATAACAGATAATGAGCATGCCGTGGCGATCGCAGACCACATTGCGCACGGCGTCGTTGCCCAATCCTTCACTGGTGGTCAGCGTCATGAAGTGGTCTCCATCGAAGCGCGCCAACCCTTGTGGTGTACCGAGCCAGATGAATCCTCGCTGATCCTGTGCGATGGAGTTGACCACCCGGTGAGGCAACCCATCCTTGGTGGTGAAATGGCGGGTGGAGAAGAGCGGGTCATGGACAGAAGCGACCTCTTTGCGCGCCCCGACTTGCGCGGCGACCGCGAAGGGCAGCAGGAGGAGCAGCACGAGGGTGTGCCAGGCGGGCATGCTGCAAGGTATCGACGAGTGCTTTCGAGAACACCATGCCCATGCGGAATGAGTGGATGTAATCATGCCTGTGAATGGATATAACGATTGATGGCGGACCATGATCCAAGCTGCTTTGCAGGCGTCAACCATTGCCTCACGACCAAACCCCACTGACCATGATCCCCCATTCCCTGCGCCGCATGGGACTTGCACTGCTCCTTGCAGCGCCCCCGGCACTCTGCCTTGCACAGCAATCAGGCTTGCTGAGCGGAAGCCCCACACCGGGCGGCACACGTGTGCTCGCATTCGGGCTCACTGCCGCCCCTAGCCCTGGCTGCGCCGGGCCTTATGGCATGCAGATCACCGACCCGGCCACACCATGGGGCCAGAACTATGGTGGAGTGAACACCTACTTCACCTTGCCAGCAGGCAATGGACCACAGACCTTCCAGGCGGCCATCAGCTTCACCAATGTGTTCGGCAATGTGTTCCTGAACAACCAGCCGGTCGTACAGGTGTTCATCGACGGCCAGCTCTGCACGACTTGCAATGTGCAGTTCGAGTCGTACAATGGATCCACCTACAACTCCAACGCGGCCATAACGGTAACGCACCAAGCAGGCCATGCGTGGTCCACCGATGGCATCCATGAGTTCGGGCTCCGGTTCCGTTTCCCGCCCCAAACGTCCCCAACACTCGATGTGCGCTTCAAGGCAGTGATGGTGGGTACGAGCTTTTCTGAAGTGCTTGGCACCTATGATGCACCCGCCCTTCCCTTGTTCATCCTTCGCGACCCCCCCGGCGATGGCAGTTTCAGCAGTTTGACGACGGGCAGTACCACTTGCTACGGGAATTCGCGATCGATGACGACCGGGAGCGAAGAGGGCGGTTACTTCAAGACCAAACTCGGTGTTGCCGGTGAAGCAGGGTTCATCGTAACCACGGCATTCGAGTTCTCGGTCGAGGTAGGTGTAAGCATCAATGCCACCCAAACGGCGACCTCTGATTTCGAATACACCACCTGCATGGAGGCGACGGAGGAGTTCACCACGGCAGATGACGGAACGCCTGATGATGTGTTCATTGGCAATGCCGTGCGCTACAAATACGGCATGGCCACTGTGATCGAGCGACCCAGTTGCGGCACGGTGACCAAGGAAGCGTTCTTCATATCCGCTCCCGATACCACATTGATGGACTACAGCTACACGGAGAGCTACATCAGCGGAACGGTCATACCACAGCTCAATGCACAGATCGCCCTCTTCACCCCCGGAACACCCGCATACAAGAAAGCCGTGAACCAACGGGATGTCTGGGTACGTACGCTTCAACTGAACAACGAGATCAAAGCGACCGCACCCTTGAGCGTTATCCGTTCATTCAACGGAGGGGGCATCGGCGTGCAACATACCCTGACCAGCACAACGTCGACATCGGCGGCCATTGATTATGAGGTGACCCTTGAGGGTGGATTGAGCCTCGACTTCGCCCTGGAGGTCGGCGGATCCGGCATCTCGGCAGGCGGTAGTGTGAAAATGCGCAGTGAATACGGTAACGGTCAGACCAATTCGAACACGACGACCAACACGATGTCATACACCTTAAGGGACGATGATGTGTTCGACAACTTCGCTGTTCAAGTAAAGCGGGACGCCTACTTCGGCACTTATGCCTTTGTCCTTGATTCCGCGAATTCACGCACGAGCTGCCGTTATGAAGGTGGCTATCAGTTGGACCAGCCCGGACTTTCGGTGGGTACCCCGGGCAATACGACCATGACCGTGACACAGGCACCGATCGGCAGTGCCGTGAACTTCCCGCTGTTCGTATGCAACAACAGTGACATTACACGCACCTACTACCTGCGCTTCAGTGCAGCAACCAATGCCCAAGGCGCCATCCTTCAGGCCTTCGGCAATACGATGAACTCCAACGACAACGGCATACAACTGGAGATCGGCCCTGGAGCATGCATCACCAGCAACCTCACACTCACCCAGCCGAACGCCTCCGTGGTGGACTTCTCCAATATCAACCTCTACCTCTATTCCCTCTGCGATGAGGAATACCCGCCTTACATCCGGTCCTACATCTCCGTATCGGCCTTCTTCGGTGCAGGCAACATCGGCAATGTCTGTATCCCTGCCAGCAGCCAGGGTACCGCTGAAGGGGATTTCATCGATGGCGTGAGGATCGGAAACATCAACAACACCGGTACCGGCGCCCAAGGAGGACCCGCCTACACCAACTATAGCGCACAATTCTCCACCCCGCTCTCGCGGAACGGCCAATACATGGTCACCGTTACTTCAGGGGCCTACTTCGAGAACGCATTCTCCGTATGGATCGATCTGGATCGGAATGGCACGTTCGCCTCCAATGAACGCATAGGCTCCTTTACGACCAGCGAGTCGTTCCAAACCGTGAGCATCCCGTTCACCGTACCGGCAGATGCATCGTTGGGCACTACCCTCATGCGCGTGCGTGCTTCGTACCTACCGGGCCAGGACCCTGCAAGCATGGATGCCTGCTTCGCATATGACTATGGCGAAACGGAGGACTATGCCATCGTGATCAACGACAACACGCCAACGGATTGTGCCGGTGCTGCGAACGGACCCGCCCTGCCAGGCACGGCTTGCAACGACAACAACCCGCTGACCGGCAACGATAACTGGAACGCCAACTGTCAGTGCGCAGGCATACCAGTGGATTGCACCGGTGTTCCCGGTGGCAACAACGGGCCAGGAAGCCCTTGCAACGATGGCAACCCCAACACGGCCAACGATGTGTACACCGCCAATTGCCAATGCGCAGGCCAACTGATCGACTGCCTAGGACTGCCAGGTGGCAGTGCAACACCCGGCACGGCCTGCAATGATGGACTGGCATCCACGGGCAACGATACGTGGAACGCTGATTGCCAATGCGTGGGCCTGCTGATCGATTGTACTGGAACGCCTGGCGGCAACGCACTGCCTGGAACCCCCTGCAACGATGGCAACCCGCTCAGTACGAACGACACCTACGACAGCAACTGCCAGTGCGCAGGCGTGCTCCCGCTGGATTGCAATGGCGTTGCTGGAGGGCCTGCCCAGCCAGGTACACCCTGCAACGACAACAACCCGACCACCGGGAACGACACCTATGGCGCCAACTGCCTGTGCGCCGGCTTGCCCTTTGATTGCGCCGGCACACCCGGTGGCAGCATTCTGCCCGGCACCCCGTGCAACGATGGAAACCCGCAGACGATCAATGATGTGTTCACTGCGAACTGCGATTGTGCAGGCCAACTGGTGAACGACTGTGCTGGTGTACCCGGTGGTAACGCGCAGCCGGGCACACCCTGCAATGATGGCAATGCGAACACGGGCAACGATACATGGAACGCCTTCTGCCAGTGCGTGGGTCAGCTCATTGATTGCACCGGTGTGCCCGGAGGCATCGACCTGCCCGGTGCGCCCTGCAACGATGGGAACCCAAACACGGGTAACGACGTGTACGGCGCCAACTGCGTGTGCGCTGGTCAACCCCTGGATTGTCTAGGCGTCCCCGGTGGTACAGCCACGGTGGGAACCCCCTGCAACGACGGTAACCCGAACACGAACAACGATGTATACACCGCCAACTGTGTTTGCGCTGGCGCCCTAGCTACGGATTGTCTTGGTGTGCCCGGAGGCAGTGCCCAGCCCGGAACGGCTTGTAACGATGGCAACCCCGCCACAGGAAACGATGTGTATGGCACCGATTGCGTTTGCGTAGGCCTGTTGATCGACTGTGCGGGCACCCCCGGCGGCAGTGCGCTCCCGGGCACGGCCTGCAACGATGGCGACCCCTGCACCACCAACGACATCTGGGACACGAACTGCAACTGCGCAGGGACACCGGGTGCCGTGGGCACCATCACCAGCCCTGCCACGGTGGATGCCGGCAGCTCGGTCACCCTCTTCATCAACCCGGTGCCTGGCGCAACGAGCTATGCATGGACCATTCCAGCGGATTGGACCAGTACCAACACCAGCACCTTCGTGCTCGTGGCACAGGCCGGCTCTTCCCTGGGTGAGCGGGAGATCTGTATCGATGTGACGGCGAATGGTTGCCTGCTCAATGGCTGCACCTCCGTAACCGTCACCGGCACCACGGGCATTGAAGAGAACAGCGCAGCTCCCTGGTTCACGGTGCGGCCGAACCCGTCCAACGGGGTATTCACCCTCACCTCCACGGATGCTGCGCAGGAACAGACCACGCTACGGGTGCACGATGCCACGGGCCGCGAGGTGCTGCGATCGGTCCTAGCGGGTGCAGCGCGCGTCGGCACCCTGGACCTCACCGCGGTGGGCGCAGGCACCTACTACCTGATCGCTGCGCGGAACGGGGTGCAACAGGTGACCCCGCTGGTGGTGACGCACTAGCCCGAACGGCCATGGTGTACCGGGGCTCCGTCGAACTGGCGGGGCCCCGGTCGCGTTCGGTGGGAGCGACATGAGCGGCACACCTGCAGCACAGCTCGGTGGGTGAGGCTTGGTCGCCTGCTCTATCTTCGTGGTTCACGTCCTTCCCGCCATGAACCAGCCACAAGCCAAGACCGGTACCAGTGCTCCTCCAGCGGCCCGCACCCAGAGCGCTCCTGCTTCCTCCAACGCGGCGCGCACCGAGGTCGACGTCGCCTACATCGACGGTGTGGCTTACCCCATCAACAAAGGGGAAACGATGCTCGCCTTTCTGAAGCGGCACAAGGGACCCAACCCGGTGCCCACGCTGTGCGATGCGCCGAACCTGGAGCCCTTCGGCAGCTGCCGTGTGTGCAGTGTGGAAGTCGCGCTGCAAGAGGATGGCCCCACGAAAGTGATGGCCAGCTGCCACACGCCCATCGCCAAAGGACAGTACATCACGGTGAACAGCCCGCGCATGGAGCGGCTGCGCAAGAACATCGTGGAGCTGGTGCTCACCGACTACGACACCGAGCGGCTCAAGACCGAGGACCACGGGCGCAACGAGCTGTACAATGTGGTGAAGCAGATCGGCTTTGACATCGACAGCGTGCGCTACCCTAGGGGGAAGAACCACCTGGACACGCCGATGGACACCAGCCATCCGTACATGGTGAGCGACCTCAGCGCGTGCATCAGCTGCTACCGGTGCGTGCGCGCGTGCGACGAGGTGCAGGGCGAGTTCGTGCTCACCATGGCCGGCCGCGGCTTCGACAACCACATCGTCAAAGGCACCAACGAGAGTTTTTCGGACAGCGACTGCGTGAGCTGCGGTGCCTGCGCGCAGGCCTGCCCCACGAGCGCCATCACCGACGTGTTCCGCGCCAAGGAGACCAAGGCCGATGAGGTGGTGCGCACCGTGTGCACCTATTGCGGCGTGGGCTGCAACCTGGAAGTGAAGGTCAAGGACGGCAAGGTCGCGGGCATCACCGCACCGTACGACGCCGAGGCCAACCAGGGCCACACCTGCCTCAAGGGCCGCTACGCCTTCCGCTTCTACGACCACCCCGAGCGGCTGCGCACACCGTTGATCCGCAAGAACGGCGCGCTCGTGCCTGCGACCTGGGACGAGGCCTACAACTACATCGTCGATGGCTTCATCCGCATCCGCGAGCAGCATGGTCCGGACGCGCTGGCCGGCGTGAGCAGCGCGCGCTGCCCCAACGAGGAGAACTACCTCATGCAGAAGTTCTTCCGCGCACAGGTGGGGACCAACAACATCGACGCGTGCGCGCGCGTGTGCCACAGCCCCACGGCCCTGGGCATGCAGAAGACCTTCGGCACCGGCGCGGCCACCAACAGCATCGACGACCTGAAGGACACGCACACCATCATGGTGATCGGTGCGAACCCGACGGACGCGCACCCGGTGACCGGCGCCAAGATCAAGCAGCAGATCATGAAGGGGAAGACCCTGATCGTGATCGACCCACGCCGCACCGAGCTAGCCCGTTACGCACATTATCACCTGCAGCTGAAGCCCGGCACCAACGTGGCGCTGCTGAACATGATGATGCACTTCATCGTGAAGGAGGGCTGGGTGAACGCGGACTTCATAGCCAAGCGCACCGAAGGCTGGGAGGATTTCAAGAAGGAGATCCTGTCCGTGGACATCAACGCGATGGAGCGCGAAACTGGTGTTGATCGCAACCTCGTTCGCGAAGCTGCACGCGCTTACGCGACCAGTCCCGCCGCCATGAGCTTCCACGGCCTCGGCGTTACCGAGCATTTCCAAGGCACCTTCACCGTGATGCAGATCGCCGACCTGGCGATGATGACCGGCAACATCGGTCGCCGCGGTGTGGGTGTGAACCCGTTGCGTGGCCAGAACAACGTGCAGGGCGCCGCCGACATGGGCTGCCAGCCGCACCAGGGCGCCGGCTACTTCGCGGTGGACGAGCCCGCGAACATCGCGATGTACGAGCAGTTCTACGGTGTGGAGCTGCCCCACCACGCGGGCAAGAAGATCCCGCAGATGTACGATGCCATGCTCGCGGGCACCCTGAAGGCCTTCTGGGTGGCGGGCGAGGACATGGCGCAGACGGACCCCAACACGCTGCACGTGCGCAAGGCCCTGGGCCAGCTCGAGCTCTTCGTGGTGCAGGAGCTCTTCATGACCGAGACCGCCAAGCTCGCCCACGTGGTG
>JAEUTC010000088.1 GCA_016787985.1 Flavobacteriales bacterium
CGGCGTGATCCCCCATCCCCACTATTTCACTTCCACACCCGACGAACGGCTTGGACAAGCGGTCTTGCTCGTGTTGGAATGCTCGAAACCGGAAGCGGAGGTGATGAGCGAAGTGATGCCCATGCTGATGAACGTACTGCACCCTCACGAGCTACCGCGGAAGGTGCGTACCGTACCGAGCTTCGAGCGGACCTCCGGCGGCAAAGTGATCCGAACACGCTGATGAGCTGGTTCTTCGCGTTGCTCCTCTTCTACGCGTTCGTCTTCGTGATCGTGGTGTGGCCCATCCACTGGATATGGCACGAATTCACGAAGGGCGGCGGATACGACAAGCGCTTCTATCGCCAGCGTTCCTATTGGAAGCTCTACTTCTGGGTCTTCGGCACCGCCATGCTCATCACCTTCGGGTTGAACATCATGAGGGGCATGTAGGACCCGGTCCTAGATCATGTTGTTCACCGCCTCCTTGTCCAACGGCTCCTCATCATCGCCGTCCATCGGTTTGGTCACACTGTAGGCACGCCATTTCTCCAGCACCGCCTGCATGTCCGCTGGCAGCGCACTTTCGAAGTGCATGCGCTTACCGGTGACCGGGTGATCGATGTCCAGTGTGCGGGCATGCAGCGCCTGGCGCGGCAGCACCTTGAAACAGTTCTCCACGAACTGCCGGTACTTGGTGAAGGTGGTCCCCTTCAGCACGCGGTCGCCGCCATAGGCCGCATCGTTGAAGAGCGGGTGGCCGATCCACTGCATGTGAACACGTATCTGGTGCGTGCGTCCTGTTTCCAATTTGCACTCCACCAAGGTGATGTACCGGAAACGCTCCAGCACTTTCCAACGTGTGAGCGCGGGTTTCCCTTGGTCGCCATCGGGATAGACGAACTGCACCGTTCGATCCTTCACACTACGACCGATGTGTCCTTCGATCACACCTTCATCATCAGCGAAGTCACCCCAGACAAGCGCGTTGTAGCGCCGGTCGCTCGTACGGTCGAAGAATTGACGGGCCAGATGCGTGAGCGCTTCCTCCGTCTTGCCGATCACCATCACACCGCTGGTGTCCTTGTCCAACCGATGCACCAGACCGGGACGTGGGATCTCCGCACCGGGCGTGCTCGGCAACTTTCCGAAGTGGAACAGCAGCGCATTGACGAGCGTGCCGGTCCAGTTGCCGTGGCCGGGATGAACGACCAGACCCGCTTGCTTGTTGATCACCAGGATGTGATCATCCTCGTACAGCACTTCCAGCGGGATGTCCTCGGGCAGGATCTCCACTTCGCGCTGCGGGTAGGGCAGCACGATGCTGATCTCGTCCCCCGGCTTCACCTTCTGGCTCGGCTTGGCGGCTTTGCCATTCACGAGCACGTTGCCTGCTTTGGCTGCGACCTGGATGCGGTTGCGCGAGGTGTTCGCCAGCCGGTCGAAGAGGAACTTATCCAATCGGATCAGCGACTGCTTGGGATCGCATACGATGCGGTGGTGTTCGTAGAGCTCCTGCTCTTCACCGGCGATGTCGAGGTCCTGGTCCATCAATGTTGGACCACCATGCGCCCTTGTGCATGGACGATGCCCTGCTCGTTGGCCACACGTACGATGTAGAGACCATTGGCGATGCCAGCGGTGCTGAAGGAATTCGTACCGTTCAAGCGTTCGCTCCAGACCGAACGGCCCGTCGCATCGATGCATTCGACCGAACCATTCACAGGCATTCCATCTTCCATCGCGATACGTACAAGATCCGTGGCCGGGTTCGGGAAAACGACGAGGCCATCCGGTCCATGCGCGATCTCGTCCACGGAAGCCCACGGATCCACCGCGGAGATCATCACCGGACGCATCATCAACGATCCATTGAAGCTGCTGTTCTGGAAGCTGCCACCCGTCTGGTAGAAGATCTTCGTTCGGTTGTTGCGGTTGCGATCGAAGCCCAGGTTCATCTTCACCGCATTGGTCTGCACCCAGCCGATGTAGATGGTACCTTCCACTCGGATGGCACTATCCAGCGGATACTCCACGAACTTGTCGATGCCATCGAGCCGGTACTCCGGAGAGGAGAAGGAGAAGTTCTGGTGCTGGATCACTTCGGGGGATAGGCTTGACCAAATGGTGAGCAGGAACGAGCCTTGGTCCGGCGCCGCATCGGGTGGCTGGTTGGCCATGGGGTTGAAGTAGATCCGGATCGCGCGCAACGAATCGGCTTCGATCAGGTCATAGCGATAAGCCAGCTTCGCACCCGCCGTACTCAGGCTATACCCCATTTCGGCGGTACCATCATCGTAAGCGTAGTAGTTGCTCAACTCCTGCCGCAGCCGCATGGTGTCGTTGTACTGGTTGATGTCCGGCGTGGCTTGGGCCAGGAAACGCACATCCCAGAAGGCCGCATCCGTGGAGGGCGTGTTGTCGTAAACGAAGTTGTTGGGCGCCGCGTTGATCGGGTGTACCGTACTGATGATCGATGCCGCGTTGTTGTTCGGACTAACGCCATTCACGAAGTTGGAGAAGCCTCCACCATCCTCGTTCTGCGCCGTCATGCCATACTGGATCAATCGGTCGTTGATGTCCAGGTTGCGGATCCGTTCCGATACCTGCAACGCCATGGCCGATGCGGGCGCTGCCTGAAAGGCATCGAACGGAATTGACGTGTAGGTCTGCAGGATGCTCGCTTCGGGATAGAGGTAAGCCACGTCCACGATGCGCGTATCGTCGAAGGCGCGTTGGCGGCCAAGCCGCACGTAGTCCAGGTGCCAGTGGTCGAACGAGCCGCTCAATGAGGCATAGTTCACGAAGCGAAATTGGAACCCTTCTTTGAGGAAACGCTCCTGTGTGATGGGCACGAGCACCTGCTCGAAAGGCGCTTGGTCCACATAGGGAATGCCCCAGGCCCGATACCACGACTGTTCCAGTGGAGCGTAGAATTCGAGCAGCAGGCTATCGCCGATCTGCGGGAACGTATCACCACTGAGGCCTTTGGCCTGGTAGAAGAAGCTGAGGTAGATGGAATCGCTCGCCGGGTATTCGAGGTCGATGGGCACCGAGGTCAACTTGTCCGCCCGACCGTAGGCCGTGTAGTTCGCGAAATCGTATGGATAACCCGTACGCGAAAGCCCATCGAAGGTGGCCACACCGATGGTCGGCGGATCCAAGGGATAGGTGCCGTTGATGTACACATCATCATCCTGCCAAAGGATCAATGGGGTGGGCACATCGTTCATCAGGTAGGTCCCTCCCGCAGGTGCCACATCGAACACGAGGAGTGAATCCTGCACCAGATCGGGACTTTGCACGAACAAGGTGTCAGGCGGTGGCGCAGTGAGCGAGTCGCGGATCGAATACGCCGGCCAGGCTTCCACGATGGATGATGTGGGCGGGAACACCGAGATATCGCGCACCGTGACCAGCACGCTTGGCAACGGTATCCGGGTGGTCACCGGGGGATCGCTGGCATCGATCACCGTGCGGAAGGTCGTATCGAGCATGAAGCGCATGTCCGGTTCCGATACACCGTCCACTTCAAGGTGGTACACGGTGCTCTGCAAGGTGACATCCGCATCGCCTTCGCGTGCGTTCAGTTTGCGTGTGCGATCCGCCGAGAAGTCGTCCATCAGCGGCAGGTCGAGCATCTCGTACTGATAGTTGAAGTACCGATTCACGCCATCATCGGTCTTGGTCCGGATCTCGGCCGAAGGACGGGCCGACAGCGCGTTAAGCACCTCGCCCTGCGGCCATGCGAGCAGCGCCGTGGTCAGGCTCCAGACCATCACGAAAAGTCTATATCCCATCTTCAAGCGTATCAGTCCCCGAGTATCGAGAAGGGTCGTTCCAACCGTCGCTCGGCCGCAGTCCCATGGTATCGGCGGTGAGCCAAATGTCGATGGCGCTACCCAACGCGATGCGGTTGTTGGAACTTGCCATGGGTGATTGGCGGTGTACCCTCGCCAACGTGGAATCGGACGCGGTATTGCAGTTGGCGCACTCCACCACCACACCTAAGTTGAGAGAGGCCATGTTCAGCACCATCTGCACCTCGGCGTTGGTCAGACCGACAAGGTCAGGTACGGGCACTCGTTCGCCACTTTCTCCACTGCCCAAGACCAAGGTGATGGACTCGCCCCGGCGGATGCGTGAACCTGCGGGGAGCGCCTCGCCCTTGTACAGTTGGGCGATGACACAATCCACGCACGGATCGGGTTTGTACTGGAGTTCCTTCACCTTCAATCCGATGATGTCGAGCACCGAGATGGCCTGGCGCTTGGAAAGGTCCACCAGCCTGGGCATGTCGATCATCTTCGGCTGGCTGGCGTTGATCACCAGGTACACCTTGCGCCCTGGCTTCACTTCCAGCCCAGCATCCGGATCCTGATCCACGATACTTCCCTTGGGCAGCTCGTCGGAATAGACCGAATCCACCACCATGGCGCGCAGCTCGCGGCTGGTGAGCATGGCGGTGGCCTCTTCCATGGCCATCCCTTTCAGGTCCGGCACCCGCGCGGTGCTGCCATGCAGCGTGTAGGTGCGCAACCACAGCCAACCGCCGAAAAGAACAACGGCCAGGGCGACCACGGGTGCAAGGATGGAAAGGAAGCGCTTCGACATGTCGACCCCGCGCTGGGCGAGGCGGCGCCAAAGATAGACGGACTGGCGGGCGGCGGTTCCACACCGCCACGTTCACAGTTCGCCGCTTTGGCACGACCGGATCAACGCCGGTCCGGTCCAGCTTTGCGGGCATCCTCTTTTCCACATGGCACGACCCCTCATCGCGGTGTTCCGCGGCGGCTACACCGGCGAATCCGTCATCAGTATGCAAAGCGCCCGCACCATGATGGAGGCGATCGACCGTACCGCTTTCGAGGCCTTGTACATCACCGTAGGGCGCGATGCCTGGTCCTGCGAACGAGCGGATGGCACAGCCGTGCCCTTCGACCGGGCCTTACTCACCGCCGACCGTGGTGCCGGTCACGAGCGTTTCGCGGCTGCGCTGATCGCCATCCACGGCACACCCGGGGAGGACGGCAAGTTGCAAGGGTACCTGGACATGCTTAACGTGCCTTACCAGACCGGCGGAGTGCTGGCCATGGCGCTCACGATGAGCAAATTCAG
>JAEUTC010000191.1 GCA_016787985.1 Flavobacteriales bacterium
AGGCCCACACCTTCCCAACCGATGAAGGTGATCAGGAAGTTGCTGCCCATCACCAGCATCAGCATCGCGAAGCTGAAGAGGTTGAGCTGCGCGAAGAAGGTCGGCGCCCGCTCGTCCTCGTGCATATAGCCGATGGAGTAGAGGTGGATCAATGAGCCGATGCCCGTCACGATCAACATCATCGTCAGCGAGAGCGCATCGATCCGCAAGGCCAACGGGATCTGCATGCCACCCACGTCGATCCAATCGAGGAGTTTCACCGTGCGACCGCCGCTGGTGGGATCGAAGCCCATGAATAACAGCACGCTGGCCACGAACGAACCGGCGATGAGCGTGGTAGCCAGCCCGCCCGCCACGTTCGCGCTTAACTTGCGACGCAGCGCAGCGAGGATCACCGCACCCACGAGCGGGAGTGCTGGAACGAGGGCCGCCAAAAGATCCGTACTCATCCTTTCAAGCGGTTCAATTGGTTCACGTCCACACTATCCACGTTGCGTTTCATCATCACGAGGATGGATAGGCCCACGGTGACCTCCGCGGCCGCCACGAGCATGATGAAGAACACGAAGACTTGCGCCCGTGGATCGCTGTGGTAGGCGCTGAAGGCCGTGAGTAGGAGATTCACGCTGTTCAGCATGAGCTCCACACACATCAGGATGATGATGGTGTTGCGGCGGAAGACCACGCCGGCCACACCGATGCTGAACAAGAGGAAGCTGAGCAGCACGTAGTGCTCCAAAGGGACCGTGCGGATGGCGGTGATGATGCCCTGTTCCATGGTCTATGCGGTGCGCCGGGCGCGCTCGGCTTCGGTCAAGGGTTCCACAGGGGCTTCCGCCTGGTGCTTCTCCTTCTTGGCCAGCATCACCACACCGATGATGGCACTAAGGAACAACACGCTGCTCACCTCGAAGGGCAGCAGGAATTCGGTGAAGAGCACGTGGCCTACGCTGCGCACCAGTCCAACACCGGCGTCGAAGTCGTTCGCGGCCTGCACTTGGATGCCATTGCGGATAGCGGCGGCCAAGGTGATGAAGAACAAGCCCCCAGCGGTCACCGCGGCGATGCGGGTGGCCAGTGATTTCATCGGCTCTGTGGCCTTGTTCAGGTTCAAGAGCATGATCACGAACAGGAAGAGCACCATGATGGCGCCGGTGTACACGATCACGTGGACCATGGCCAGGAATTGCGCGTTCAACAGGATGTAGTGCCCGGCGATGCTCAGGAAGCAGACGATCAAAGCGATCACGCTGTTGATCGGGTTGCGCGCGCTCACCACCACCAACGCACTGATGACGCTGATGGCGGCGAAGAGGTAGAAGAGCGCTAGCATACGATCAACGGTTGTGTGCGTGGCGTTTATTCTCCTTGAACCTCAACACGGCAGGCGTCTGGCGCTTGCTCACGTCCACGCGCTTGGTGGGGTCCATCGGCTCCACCAGCTCGTCCTTGCCGAACACGAAGGGCATGCGCAGGTAATCGGCCTGTACGATGCGGTCGGTGAGGAAGATGGCCTCTTTCGGGCAGGCCTCTTCACAGTCGCCGCAATAGATGCACCGGAGCATGTCGATCTCGTAGGTGCTTGCGTACTTCTCTTCGCGATACAGGTGCTCTTCGCCCTTCTTACGCTCGGCGCTCACCATGGTGATGGCTTCGGCCGGACAGGCCACGGCGCATAGCCCGCAC
>JAEUTC010000227.1 GCA_016787985.1 Flavobacteriales bacterium
CATTGAGCCGGCCATGCTCACCGAAGCACCCGCCTTCGTGGATGTGGTGCGCACCTTGGAGACCCTTACCCAAGACCGCATCGTGGTGGCGCACAATGTCCGCTTCGATATGACGGCTTTGGAGCATGAGTTCGCCCGCACGGGCTTGGTCTTCGACCGACCGACCCTGTGCACCGAACGGCTTGCCCGGCAACTGGTGCCGCACCTCCCCCACTATAACCTGGGCAGCCTGTGCCGGTATTTCGGTATCGAGTTCCGCGCCGCGCACCGTGCCCTCAGCGATGCGGAAGCCACCGCCGCGTTGCTGAAGCGGTTGATGGACGAACACGGCGAGGACCGTATCCTGGCTGCCGTTACCTCCTGGCCGAAGGCTCTGCGCGCCTGATCAGAGCAGCGCGTTCGACGACCACAGGATCCACATCACCACGGAACACCCCGTTCCGATGGCGCCCATTTTCCAGCCCTTGCGGGCCCGGCCTACGCTCGCTTCCGTGTAGCGCAACAAGTGCGCCGATCGGGTACGATCCCCCCAAAGTCCAAAGGCCAGGGCAAGCACACCGAGTACGAAGGCCAGCGAGACAAGGTGTATGGCGAACGCCAACGGAATACTTAGTGCCCCGAAGACCATGGCCACGGTGCTTAACGGTAGGTTGCGTTCTTCTTGCTTCATGCCCCTACGGATCTCAGCAGTGCTGCATGCACCCTCAACACCTGCGGGATCACCATCTGCGTGTCATCGTTGTGGATCACATGATCGGCGATGGCCAGCCGTTCGGCCTCGCTGACCTGGTTCGCCAGCCTTGCCCTCACGGCTTCTTCAAGCACTCCATCACGCTCCAGCACGCGCCGGATCCGAAGTGGCTCAGGTGCGCTCACCACCACGATCGCGTCAAGCGTGCGATGACCACCGCTTTCCGCCAGCACCGCAGCCTCCATCATCACGTATGGTGCTCGTTGTTCTCGCGTCCACCGATCGAATGCTTCGCGCACGGCCGGGTGGATCAACGCATTCAGGGCCTTTAACGCCGCAGGGTCCTTGAACACGATACCCGCAAGTGCTGCACGATCGATGCCTTCGTCGTTCCTGATCGAAGCACCGAAGCGCTCTACGATCGCCTGCTTCAACGCCGTGTCATGCGCTAGGAGGCGCCTTCCTTCCGCATCGGCCTCGAAGATGGGGATCCCCAGTGTCCGGAATACGCGGCCAACGGTGGTCTTTCCACTGCCGATACCACCGGTGAGCCCAACGCGCATCATCGAAACGGTCTTGTGAACGAAGGACCAGGACGTGAGCCTGATGGCCCGAGGTGCTTATTGTGCCTTGGCGGTGGCCTCGTTCAAGTGCTGCGAGCTGTCCATGGCTATGGCGCTCTTCTCGAAACGTAGGCGCACGTTGGAGTCCACCTCCAGTAAGATGGTGGTTTCCGCCACCTCCACCACTTTACCATGGAGCCCACCGATGGTGACCACCTTGGCGCCTTTCTGAAGCGATTCGCGGAACTTCTTCGCCTCCTTCGCCTTCTTCTGCTGCGGACGGATCATGAAGAAATAGAAGACCACCATGAGGAGGCCCATCATCAGGAAGAAGCTCCAATCGGCACCTTGCTTCGGCTGCGCTTGGAGGAGGAAAGTAGCGGTCAACATGTCTTGGGGCGTATGTGCTAGGGTTTGCTGGTGGGGCCCACGACCTCGGCGGTGAGGGTGAGCACGTTGCTCGGTGGCACGGTGTTGGCCACTACCGTCACGGTCTTGTCCTGTCTTCCGTTGCGGCCTTCGCTGTCGAAACTTACGGCGATCTCCGCCTTCTGGCCGGGGGCGATGGGCTGCTTGGGCCAATCCTTGCCTACCGTACAGCCACAGGATCCCCGCACGTCGGTGATCACCAACGGAGCGCCGCCGGTGTTCTTGAAACTGTAACTCAGGTCCACTTTGTTCCCTTGGACGATCTTCCCGAGGTCCACATGGGTGGCTGAGAATTCCATCTTCGGCAGATCATCCTGGTCCACGTTCTCGTAACCGGACGAGGGGAAGTTCAAGTTCTCCGCGGAGACTTCTGAAGGGTCGCGCTCCGAATGGTCTGTGATCCGGCAACCTACCAAAGCGAACAGCACGACGAAAGGGAGGAGCGCTCTTGTGCGTGCCCCTACCCTTGCCCATACTGCCGTCGTGGTCCGTGCATCCATGGTCATCAGCTTTCGAGCAGGCCGCGCCCGACCTTGCGGATGCGTCCATCGCCGCGCATTTCGATGAACAGTTTGTCGAGCACACCATTGATGAAGTTCTTGCTCTTGGGCGTACTGTACGCCTTGGCGATCTCGATGTACTCGTTCATCGTCACCTTCACCGGGATCTGATCGAACTCGCGCACTTCCGTCAACGCCATCTGCATCAGGATCATGTCGCTCAGAGCGATGCGGTCGCTCTCCCAGTTGCTGGACTTCTCGGAGATCGCCTTCTCATGCTCTTCCGCATGCTGGATGGTCTTGCGGAACAGGGTGGAAACGAATTCCTGGTCCTCTTTCGGGTCGCGGACGATCTCGTTCATGAACACATCCGCCGAGTCCGTGGCCCGCATCTGCTCCAAGGTCCGTTTCACCAAGCTCGCAGCCAGGTCCAGGTCCTCCATCCATGCGATGTTCCTGTTCTCGATCACTTCCTGAAGGCCTTCGTTGTTGGCGATGAGGTCGCTGAAGAGGTCTACCACGAAAGCCTGGTCTTTCTTGAAGGTGGACTCCGGGCTCGCCATGTAGGCCTTCACGGCTTCGTTGGTCTCAAGCATCCGGTACATCCCGGTGAACAATTCGTGGTGGCCCACCCAGCTGATCTTCCGCTTTTCGCACTCCAGGCGGAGCCGCTCACTTTCCGCCAGGATCCTCACCAACGGATTATCCACGAAGCGGCGATTGGGGTTGAGGTCCTCCGGCGTCGGCAAGCGCTTCTTCTTGCGCTCTTCGAAGACCAACTCCGCCACGTGGCGAAGCTCACCGAACACCAGCAACAGGGATAAGTACAGGTCGTAGGTGCGTTCGATGCCCGCGAAGAGCTCCTTCTCGATCCGTGCGGCGCTGGCGTTGTCGCTCTGCCAATACGCGTAAAGCGATTGAAAGGCTTTGATACGGAGGTAACGGCGGTTGAGCATACAGAGGTATACCGACTTCGGCAGGGTGTTTCCGGTCTCAGAAACGCATACCAGCGGCACGCATGCTACTGATGCGGTCCTCGGCGGCTTGGTTGGCGGCTAGGTAAGTAGGGATGCCCAATTCAGCGCTCGCTTTGAAAATGCGCAGCGCGGTGTCGTAGATGCCCTCGGTCTGGCGCAACGCGGCTTTCCGGTTGTAGCCTTTCCGCTCCCAAGCGCAGTTGATGATCCCACCGGCGTTGATGAGGAAGTCCGGGGCATAGAGTATGCCTTTCTCCATCACGACTTTACCGTGGACCACCTCGTCGGCGAGCTGGTTGTTGGCGGCACCGGCTATGATGCTGCACTTCAACCGCTTCAAGGTCTCGTCATTCACCGTGGCGCCAAGTGCGCAAGGCGAGTAGATGTCCATGGCCACATCGTAGATGGCATCGGGCTTCACCAGTTCGATGGATGGGAACTCGGCTTTGATGGCTGCGAGTTTGTCGTCATGGATGTCGGTGAGGTAGACCTTGGCTCCGTCCTTCACCAACAAGCCGACAAGCCCCTTCCCTACATTACCTGCACCTTGAATGGCCACTTTTCGACCACTGAGCTGATCCGATCCATAGGCGGTCTTCGCAGCTGCTTTCAATCCGCAATAGACGCCGTAGGCCGTTACAGGGCTGGGATCTCCGCTTCCGCCCATTTCTTCGGGCAGACCAGCCACGTTCTTGGTGGCTTTCTGAATGTTCACCATTTCCGTGGTGCTCATACCCACATCCTCCGCGGTGATGTAGCGCCCATTCAGACTGTCCACGAATTGCCCGAAACGGCGGAACATGGCTTCCGTCTTCTGGGTACGGGCATCACCGATGATGACGGCTTTGCCACCGCCCAAGTCCAAGCCGGCCAAGGAACTCTTGTAGGTCATGCCGCGGCTCAAGCGAAGAACGTCGTTCAGTGCCTCTGCTTCGGAGGCATAGGGCCACATGCGTGTTCCGCCCAAGGCCGGTCCCAAGGTGGTGTCGTGGATGGCGATGATGGCCTTCAGACCCGTAGGACGATCGTAACAGAAGAGTACCTCCTCGTGATCGTGGTTCTCCATGCGGCTCAACACCATATCGGTGGTGGCGGCTTTCGTGCTGGTGTTGACCATGGCTTAGCGCGTTTCAACGTTTCCCTTCTCACCATGGGGCCGGAGCCCGCTCCATGCTCCCGGGCTACCTTTGTTCCGCTGTTCGAGCGGTAAGTATCCCTGAGAGCGGCGCAAAAGTAGCACGTTCCGGCCCCACGGCATGCGACCGCTCCTCAAGCTGAACCCCTATCTGGCGAAGTATCGCTGGCACCTCTTGCTGGGCACGGTCTTCATCGTGCTGAGCAACCTCTTCGCCGTGTATGCTCCGCAGGTCGTGCGGGAGGCCATCGACCTCATCGCCCGGGGTATCGCACAACTCGGATCGGCTCCGGAGCAACGGGTGTTGCCCGTGCCCGAGACCCTGCAGCTTTGGGTGGGTTGGACGGGTCTTGACCTGCAGGGCCGCTTGAACGAACTCCACGACGAGGACGCCTTGAAGGCCACCGTGGTCTGGTGCGCCGCCCTGCTCGCCGTGCTCTACCTCGTGTTCGCCCTGCTGAAAGGCTTCTTCATGTTCTTGATGCGGCAAACGATCATCGTGGTAAGCCGCTTGATCGAGTACGACCTGAAGAACACCGTTTACGACCACTACCAGAAACTGGATCGGGCCTTTTACAAACGCAATAGCACCGGCGATCTGATGAACCGGATCAGTGAGGATGTAGGAAAGGTGCGTATGTACCTCGGCCCGGCCATCATGTATACGATCAACCTCGTGGTGCTCTTCGTGCTGTGCATCGTGTTCATGCTGCGGGTGAACGTGGAACTCACTTTGTGGACGCTCGCTCCCTTGCCCATCATGAGCATCATCATCTATCGGGTCAGTGATGTGATGAACCGGCGCAGTATGGATGTGCAGGTCCAGCAAAGTCGATTGAGCACGCTCGCCCAGGAGACCTTCAGCGGCATACGGGTACTGAAGGCCTATGCCAAAGAAACCACGGCCGCGGAACGGTTCGCGGAAGCGGCATCGGATTATCGGACCCGGAGCATGGCACAGGCCAAGGTGGACGCCCTCTTCATGCCGGCCATCATGCTGTTGATCGGGCTCAGCACCGTGATCACCATCTTCATCGGCGGGCAGAAGCTGATCCAAGGCGATCCTTCCGTCACCGTGGGCAACATCGCCGAGTTCGTCATCTACGTGAACATGCTTACCTGGCCCTTCGCCTCCGTAGGATGGGTCACCTCTCTGATCCAGCAGGCCTCGGCCAGCATGATCCGGATCAACGAGTTCCTGGATACTGAGCCGGCTATCCAGAGTGCGGGTGATGCCTTGCCCAGTATTTCAGGTGCCATCACCTTCAACAATGTCGGGTTCACCTACCCCGACACCGGGATCCGCGCGTTGGATGGGGTCTCGTTCCATGTCCCTGCGGGATCCACGCTGGCCATCGTGGGCCATACCGGCTGCGGTAAGAGCACCTTGGCCGAATTGATCGGTAGGGTGTACGATGCCACGGATGGTGAAGTGTTGATCGATGGAGTCCCCATCCGGGAGGTGGATCTGGAGAAGCTTCGTGCTGGCTTGGGCTTCGTTCCCCAGGAGGTCCTGCTCTTCAGCGATACCATCCGCAACAACATCGCCTTTGGCATGGACCAAGCAGCCGATCTGGACCTTCGTGTGCAAGAAGCGGCCCGAAAAGCCCAGGTTCATGCGGACATCACCCGGTTCCCTCAGGGCTATGATACGGTGGTCGGTGAGCGTGGGGTGACCCTGAGCGGAGGGCAGAAACAACGGGTCAGCATCGCTCGGGCCATCCTCACCGAACCGCGGATACTCGTGTTCGATGATGCATTGAGCGCCGTGGATACAGCAACGGAGGAGGCGATCCTACACGCGTTGAAGGCGGTGATGCATGGTAGGACCACCGTGATCATCAGCCATCGGATCAGTGCGGTGCGCGACGCCGACCACATCGTGGTGCTGGACCATGGACGGGTGGCCGAAGAAGGGACGCATGCTTCCTTACTGGAGCGGAAGGGGATCTACGCCCGCATGCACGAGGAACAACTGCTGGAGGAGGCCCGCCAAGAGCCTTGAGGAGCGCTTTGGCCGCTTGGAGGGGGCGTATCGATGCCATGGTCGTGCTGCGGCCGATCCAGGGTCCTACCCTACAGGTCCATCGCTACGGGTTTGTCAGTTTCCGGATCCCGTTTATATTTGGTTGGGCCTAAGGGTAATCGGGCCGCAGAATCCCCATGCAGGACGATCGCGAGGATGTATTCTCCAAAGCCGTTCGCGCCGGAAAGCGGACCTACTTCTTTGACGTGAAGAGCACGCGTGGACGTGACCTCTACCTCACCATCACGGAGAGCAAGAAGCACACCCACGAGGACGGCACGGCCCATTACGACAAGCACAAGATCTTCTTGTACAAGGAGGACTTCGACAAGTTCATGGATGGGCTGCACGACGCCTTCGACGAGATCGATCGCCTGCGGAAGTCCGGGGAGTACATGCGGGAAGAGTCCCTGCCGAACCCACCAGTGTCCGATGGCAGCAGTTCCACGGACGTGAGTTTCGAAGACCTGGGCCGGGACGACCGCTGACGTTACGCGGTGGGCCATGTTGCTTGCATGGTTGTGCCTTTCCCTACATTTGCTGCGTTCCCCGGTACTTTGTGCCTCTTTACCCCTGATCGGAACGTTGCGTCCTGCGCTTTGAGCGTTCGGGTGGAACCGCACCCTTCACCTTCACCGTTATGAGCTCCGATCCGCGCAACCAGCGCGTCACCGCAGCAGGACTGCTCGTGGCGCTGGGCATCATCTATGGGGACATCGGTACCTCGCCGTTGTACGTGATGAAGGCCATCATCGGCAACAAGCCGGTGAGCGAGTTGTTGGTGCTGGGGGGCATCAGTTGTGTGGTATGGACCCTTACCATTCAGACCACCATCAAGTACATCCTCCTTACCCTTCGGGCGGATAACCGTGGCGAAGGGGGCATCTTCTCCCTCTACGCGCTCGTACGGCGTTTCGCCTGGTGGGCCTTCATACCGGCCACGATCGGTGCAGCGACCATGATGGCCGATGGGATCATCACCCCGCCCATCTCCGTAAGCAGTGCCATTGAAGGATTGGCCAATGTGCACGGATTGGAAGAGGTCTTCAAACCTGGGAACACCATCACGGTAGCCGTGGTGGTGGTGATCCTTTCGCTCATCTTCATCTTCCAGCGTTTCGGTACAAAGGTGGTCGGTACCGCTTTCGGCCCGGTCATGGGCATTTGGTTCAGCATGCTTTTCGTGCTCGGCCTGAGCATGGTGTTGAAGTACCCCGATGTGCTGCGAGCCCTTAGTCCGCACTATGCCATTCAGTTGCTCACCGAATATCCGGAAGGGTTCTGGCTGCTGGGCGGGGTGTTCTTATGCACCACGGGTGCCGAAGCGCTCTACAGCGACCTGGGCCACGTGGGGCGGAAGAACATCCAAGCCAGCTGGGGGTTCGTGAAGTTGGCATTGCTTACGAACTACATGGGCCAAGGTGCTTGGGCCTTGCATGGATCCGGAGGCATGCTCGATGGGAAGAACCCGTTCTATGCCGTGATGCCGGATTGGTTCCTGCTGGCCGGTGTCATCGTCGCCACCTTGGCCACCATCATCGCAAGTCAAGCTGTCATCACCGGAAGCTTCACCTTGATCAGCGAAGCCATCAGCATGAACTTCTGGCCACGGGTGAAGATCAAGTTCCCCAGCGATGTGCGGGGGCAGATCTACATCCCCAGCATCAACTTGATGCTTTGGGTCGGGTGTGTGGCCATCATGCTCAGTTTCCGAGAGAGCAGTGAATTGGAGCATGTCTACGGCTTCTTCATCACCCTCACCATGGGCATGACCACCATCCTCATGGGTATCTGGTTACGCTACGTACGCCACTGGCCGTGGGCACTGGTGATCGCCATACTGGCCGTGTTCGCCACCCTGGAGGTCTCCTTCTTCATCGCCAACAGCGTGAAGGTGATCCATCGGTTGAGTTTCGTGTTGGTGGTACTGGCCTTGTTCAACCTGATGCTGATGTGGTTCAAGGCCCGGAAGATCACCAATCGATACCTCGATTTCCGGAACCTGAAGGACCATGCGTCCGCCATCACCGAATTGAGCAAGGACCGCGACGTGCCGAAATTCGCCACGCACCTCGTTTTCCTGACCAAGGCGAACAGCGCTGCTGAGGTGGAACGGAAGATCCTGGACTCCATTCTCCGGCGCAGGCCCAAGCGTGCCGATGTGTACTGGTTCATCCATGTGAATTGGACCGACGAACCCTACACCATGGAATACCGGGTGAACGAGCTCGTGGATGACAAGGTCATTAGGGTCGACTTCAACCTCGGGTTCCGCGTTCAACCCCGCATCAACATGCTCTTCAAGCAGGTGCTGTTGGAGTTGGTGGAATGTGACCAGCTCGATTTCACCAGCAAGTACGAATCCCTGCGAAAAATGGATTTCGCAGCGGATATCCGCTATGTGCTCATGGAACGCTTCCTGTCCGTAGAGAACGAGTTGAGCGTGGCGGACGACATCCTGTTGGATACGTACTTCTTCATCAAGCGATTCGCCCTGCGCGATCAAACGGCCTTCGGATTGGACCATACCGATACCGTGGTGGAATACGTTCCGCTGATCTTGAGCGAAGCGGAACAACTTCCGTTGAAACGTCTTGGTGGACAGGTGCCTCCTCCACCTGCGGAACCATGATCCTGGGAAGGCTACAAGGTCGGTCGTGCATCCGCTCCGTGTATGTGCTGCTCACCGCCGCTGTTCCCATTCTTGGCGCACATGCACAAGGTTCCTTCCGCCCCTCGGTGGAGGGTTGGGATACCTTGACGGTGGTCGATACCACGCGTGACCGACGGATCCCCATCGCCATCCTCCGCGCCAGCCCAGAGGTGACCCCGCAGCAAAGGGTGGTACTGATCAGCCACGGCTACAATGAGAATATCCCAGGCACCTATTTGTTCTTCAGTGGTATCGCCCAAGGCCTATCCGCTGCTGGCTACCATGTGGTGAGCGTACAGCACGAAGCGCCCTCTGATGAGCTGCTGCCGATGACGGGCGACCTCCGAACCACTCGCCGACCGAACTGGGAGCGTGGCGTCAAGAACCTGAGGTGCGTGCGGCAAGCGCTGCGGGCTTTAGAACCCACCTGGCCGTTGGACAAGGTGGACCTGATCGGCCACAGCAATGGCGGCGACATCTCCCTCTTGTACGCCAGTCTTCAGCCCGAGGAAGTGAATGTGGCGGTCTCCTTGGACAATAAACGGATGCCACTGCCGCGTGTCGAGCGCCCCCACATCGCGACCCTGCGCGCAGGTGATGATGCACCGGCCGATGCTGGTGTACTGCCCACCGCAGCGGAGCAAAAAGCCTTCGGTATCGAGGTGATCACGATGCAAGGCTTCAAGCATGGCGACATGAACGACCGGGCCACCCCGGAACAGCGCGCAGAGCTGGTGCGGACCCTGCTCGCCGTGTTGGACCACACTTCGTACTGACCTTCTGGAACCGTTGTTGGACAAGGGTTCTAGGACATCGGCCGGCGTAGCGGATAACCTTCTTGCATATAGATCCGTAGGAACAGACGGGCGCCTTCTGCCTAAAGGCCCCGTTCGATGCTCCGCCATATCCTATCCACTCTCGTCTTCATCGTGCTCGCGGGTTCCTCTTGGGCCACCCACATGAGCGGCGGCGAGATCTATTGGGAGTGCATCGGTCCGAACCAATACCGGATCCGGTTGATCGTGTACCGCGATTGTGCCGGTATCAATGTGGATCCCAGCTACAACCTGGAACTCGAAAGCCCCTGTGGCGACGAGAACCTGACCGTGACCCACAATGGCGCCACGGAACTTTCCCAGCTGTGTGATATCGAGCTGCCGAACAGCACCTGTAATGGTGGTATCCTGCCCGGTATCGAACAGTACACCTACACGGGTACGATCACCCTGCCGCCTTGCGATAGCTGGCAGATCAGCTGGACGAACATCTACCGGAACAATGCCATCGTGAACCTGACCAACCCGGGTACGCGGCACATGTACATCGAGAGCGTTCTGAACAGCGCGGATGCACCTTGCAACGACTCACCGGTCTTCACCAACACGGCCATCCCCTATGTGTGCTTGGGTTATCCCATCACCTATAGCTACGGTGCGGTGGACGCGGAAGCGGATTCACTCTCCTATTCGCTGATCGGTGCCCGTATGATCAACGGCACCGCGATCCCGTACGTACCACCCTTCACCCCTGCCCAACCCATACCCGGCATCACGCTGGACCCGGTCACAGGCCTGATGAACTTCACCCTAAGCACCGCTGGAAACTGGGTGGTGGCGGTGATGGTGACCGAATATGATGATGCGGGGAATGTGATCGGTTCCATCATGCGCGATATGCAGTTCGTGGCCTATCCCTGCGCGAACATCCCCCCCGATGCGGCTACGGGTACGGTGACGAACCTGAGTGGGCAAGCCCTTGTGACAGGCCCACGATCCATACAGGTCTGCGAATCGGGCGACTTCTGTTTTGACATGGTGATCTCCGATCCGAACGCCACCAACGTGCTCACAGCCTTCAGCAATGCGGCACAGACCCTGCCCGGGGCCACCTTCACCTTCACAGGCACCAACCCCATCACGGCTACCCTTTGCTGGACGGCACAAGCAGGTTCTTCGGGCTTTTTCCCGATGATCGTGAACGTGGATGATGGGGCTTGTCCGATCTCCGCCTTCCAGACCTACGTGTACTCCATCGAGGTGCTGCCTGGACTGGCCGGAGATGTGGTGGTGACGAATGAACAATGCGTTGGTGATGGCAGTGGTACCGCCACGGTGGACGTGACCGCTGGGACCGGTCCTTACATTTATAACTGGAGCACGGGCAGTTCGGAGAGTATGATCGTGGCTGGTGCCGGTAGCTATACGGTCACCATCGAGGATTCCAATGGATGCCTTTCCGATCCGCTGACCGCCGTGATCGGTGCTGGGGCACAACCCAACCAAGCCGATGCCGGCGATGATGCAGTGGTCTGCAACGGAGATTGGCCCATCAGCCTTGATGGCTCGGTGCTGAACGCCACCAGCGGTGCGTGGAGCAATGGGGCCGGAACCATCAGCGGAACCTGGCCGACGATGACCTATATGCCCTCAGCGGCAGAGATCAACGCGGGTGGGGTTTCCCTCGTGCTCACGACCGTAGGGAATACCGGATGCCCGCCCGACACCGACACCGTACAGTTCTCCATCGCCAACAAGTTCGTCGGACTCTCCATCACCAGCACGGATGCGCTCTGCAGCACGAGTTCGGACGGGACCGCGTCGGTGGTTCCGAGCGATGGGCCATTCACCTATACCTGGAATGATCCTTCAGCCCAAACGACACCCACAGCGACAGGATTGGCAGCAGGTACCTATACCGTGAACGTAGCCGATGCGCTGGGCTGCGATACGACCTTGTCGGTTGCCGTGAATGCACCCAGCCAGGTGGCCATGGTATCCATGACACCTACCCCAGAATCATGCTTTGGTGACGCGGATGGAACGTTGACCGCCCTGGCCACCGGAGGCACTGCACCCTACACCTATACCTGGAGCAACGGCAGCACAGGCAACGTGCTTACCGCAACGGCCGGAACGTATACCGTAACCGTTACGGATGTGAATGGGTGCGCACCAGCCAGCGGTATCGGCGTCATAGTACCCACCGGCCTGCCCAACGCAGCGAATGCTGGTGCGGACCGGATCGTGTGCCCCAACGGCACACCGCTCTACCTAAATGAAAGCGTGACCAACGCGACCAGCGGTGCATGGAGCGGCGGAGACGGCGTCTTCAACGGGGTTTACCCTGACATCGATTACACGGTAGGGCCTGGAGACATCGCTGCAGGGACCGTGACACTTACGCTGGTGACCGTAGGCAACACTGTTTGCCCGGAAGCAAGTGACAGCATGGTGATCACCATACCGCGCAGCTTCCTGGGTGTTTCCGTGACGCACACCGACGCCGTGTGCAACGGTACGGCCACGGGTTCAGCGGAAGTGGTCGGTCAGCAACCAGGGTTCACTTACAGCTGGCTGCCGAATGGGGAAACCTCGCCCGGCATCAGTGGACTTAGCGCTGGGGACTACAGTGTTCGGGTCTACGACAGCTTCGGTTGCGATACGTTGATGAACATTTCCATCGGTGAGCCGGGTGTGCTCGCCTTGGGCGCATTGAACAGCACCAACGAGACCTGCGGTGGTGCCGCGAACGGTGAATTGGTCGCTGTGGTGACGGGCGGCACTGCGCCTTACGCCTACACATGGAGCACTGGAGCCTCTTCAAGTTCCATCACCGCAGGAGCGGGCACCTACACCGTTTCCGTCACGGATGCCAATGGCTGCGCGCCGGTGAGCGCTACAGGCACCATCGTAGCCACCGGGCAACCCAACCAGGCGGACGCTGGACCCGATGTGATCGGCTGCTTGAACGACTATCCCATCGCCCTTCAAGGTGCCGTGGTGAACGCCACGGGTGGCCAATGGAGCGGTGGTTCGGGTACGATCCTGGGAACAGGGCTGGCGATCCAGTATGTGCCAACACCGAATGAGGTGCTCTCCGGCAGCGTGGACCTTACCCTCACCACCACCGGGAATACCACCTGCCCTCCTGCTTCCGATGTGGTGCGCATCACCTTGTCCAACGCTTTCCTGAACGCTGACCTGACCACGATAGCCCCCTTGTGCCATGGAGATGCTGGCGGGGTCATCACCTTCACGCCCGAGATACCCGGTGCGCAATACCTCTGGAATGATGCGAACGCACAGACCGCGGCCAGTGCTGTCGATCTGGTGGCCGGTTCCTATACGGTGACCGTGATCGATGCCTTGGGTTGTGATACCACCATGACGGCCGTGATCAACGAGCCGCCGGCCCTGGCGGTAGCGCAGGTCAGCACTGCGGATGTGCTCTGCAATGGAGGTAACACAGGTGGTGTTTCCTTGACGATCACCGGTGGAACGCCAGTGTATACCACGGACTGGGACAACGGATCCGGTGGCAACACCTTGAACGGCCTTGTGGCGGGCACCTACTCCGCCACTGTGACGGATGCGAACGGCTGTGTCGTGATGACGACCGCCACCGTGAACGAACCCGGACCCATACAGGTGACCGTTGACGCTCCGGATACGGTTTGTGTGAACGTGCCCAACACCTTCAGCGCAGCGGCCACGGGTGGTGCGGGTGGATACATCTTCAACTGGGGAGGCTTCGGGTTCAATCCCACGGTGCAGTTGGCCTTCGCCACCTCGCAGACCGTGCTCCTCACGGTGGTGGACCAGGATGGCTGTGCCGGACCGACTACACCGGTCGACATCACCGTGCTCGATCTCGAGTCCGCGGAGTTCATCACGTATGGCGATACCACCACCTGCGTGGGCGGCGTGGCCACAGTGGGTGCTGAAGTGAATGGCTACCCCGGAAGTTTCGATATCCTCTGGTCACCCTTGGGATATACGGGCTTCGGGCCCTACACGGTGCCCATCAACGCGGACCAGAACCTCAGCGTTACGATCACCGATGCCTGTGGCAATAGCCAGGAACGCTTGATCGGGCTCCGATTGGACATCGCTCCCACGTTCCAGTTGCCCGCTGTGATCGCGGAAGGCTGCGCACCGCTAACGGTGCAATTCCCGGATCTGCAACTGGGCAACGTGGTGCACACGTGGACGCTCGGCAACGGGCAGGTGAGCAATGTGAGCGCACCTCAAGTGATCTACCAGCAAGGCCACTACGATGTGAGCCTCACCGTGACGACACCGTTGGGGTGTACGAGCACCAGTAGCAACCAAGGCGTGGTGCATTCCTACGGATCCCCTGTGGCTGCTTTCACGGCTTCGCCCATGACCACCACGATCGACGAGCCCACCATCACCTTCACGAACCAGAGCGCAGGCACCATCGTGGGTTACGACTGGGTCTTCGGCGATGGCGGTACCAGCCAGGTGATGAACCCCAGCTATGCCTTCAACGAGATCGGTCTGTTCGATGTGGAGTTGTTCGTGGTGGATGATCATGGTTGCGAAGCCTCCGTCACACAAGTAGTGGAGATCACGCCGGTCTATGATGTGGTAATCCCCACTGCCTTCACCCCCAACCCCAATGGACCTGGTGGACAAGGCGGCACCAGTGGTGGCGGGAATTGGGTGACCGGCGACTTGAGCAACGATGTCTTCTACCCCTTCGTACGCTTCGTGAAGGACTTCCGCATGCGCATCTTCAACCGCTGGGGTGAGTTGATCTTCGAGAGTACCGACCTGAATGTGGGTTGGGACGGCTACTACCGGGGCGAGATCAGTCCGCAGGATGTGTATGTGGTGCAGACCTGGTTCCGTTTCGTGGACGGTAAGACGGTGGAGAAACTGAGTGACCTTACCCTGTTCCGATGAAGGCACTCCGACACGCGTACGTCTTGGTGTTGGCCCTGTTGACCGGAGTCGCTTCGGCCCAGGATCCACAGTTCTCGCAGTTCTACGCGGCGTCGCAGTACCTCAATCCAGCGTTGACCGGCAACACCTTCCAGGACCGCATCGCGTTGAACTACCGCCTGCAATGGCCTGGTGTGCAGCCCGGCTATGAGACCTATTCGTTCGCCTATGATCACAACTTCGCCGGAGCCCATAGTGGCCTCGGTGGTTATGTGCTGCGCGACCGCGCAGGCTCGTACGGGCTGTCCTTCACCACAGTGGCCATGAGCTACAGTTATGAAGCGCGCTTGAACCGCAGGCAGGCCATCCGCTTCGGCATACGACCAGGTTTCACCATGCGGAGCGTGGCGCCCGATGGATACCTCTTTGCCGATCAGGTGATCCGCGACAACGCCCCCACCTCCATCGAGGCCAACATGGTGCCGAACACGAGTTACCTCGATATCGCAGCCGGAGCATTGTACTACAGCGAACAGTTCTGGGCCGGTGCGTCGTTCAACCACATCAACAAGCCGAACACGAGCTTGATGGTGGACGGGGACGCCATCGTCCCGATGCGCACGACCGTTCATGCCGGGTACCGATTCGCCCTGGATGGGCACAAGTTGATCCGGAGTGAAACGAAGATGACCCTGGCCGCGCACTACAAGGCCCAGGGTAAGTGGGACCAGCTGGACCTGGGAGGCTACATCGAGCACAACCGCATCAGCGGTGGGATCTGGTACCGTGGCCTACCGATCGCCAAGGCCTATCAGCGGGGCTACGGCAACAGCGAAGCGGTGATCCTGATGGCCGGTTTCGAGACGGAGAAACAACTGCGCATCACCTACAGCTACGACATCACCATCAGCAAGCTCACCATGAAGAGCGCAGGAGCGCATGAATTGAGCTTGATCTACGAATGGCCGCGGCGCGCAAAGGCTCGCAAGCACCGCGTGGTACCGTGTCCGAAGTTCTAGGTACGCTCGCGTCGGGCAAGCGTGGCTGATCGGGATCACATCCGTTCGGGCACCTCGATGCCTAAGCACCACATCGCCTTCTTCACCGCGGACGCCACACCAGCGCTCATCTCCAGGCGGAATGAGCGTTTCGAGCCGTCCTCCTCCTTCAGCACCGGCACACTTTGGTAGAAGCTGTTGTAGGTTTTGACGAGTTCGTAGGTGTGGTTGGCTACGGATGATGGGTCGAGTTTGGACGCCGCTTCGTTCAGCACACCGGGGAATTGGTGCAGCAATTTGATCACGGCTTTCTCTTCGGGGATCAACGTGGTGATCGCGCCGGTCTCTATAGCACCGTTCAGTTCCGCCTTTCGGAGCAGTGATCGGATGCGCGCGTAGGTGTACTGGATGAAGGGCCCCGTATGGCCTTGCAGATCGATGCTCGCTGCTGGATCGAAGAGCATGCGCTTCTTCGGGTCCACTTTCAGCAGGTAGTACTTCAACGCAGCCAGGCCGATCATTTCGAAAAGGACCGTCTTCTCCTCGTCGGTGAAGTCATCCAATTTGCCGAGTTCGGTCGTCACGGCGCGGGCGGCATCCACCACTTCCTGGATCAGATCGTCGGCATCCACCACGGTGCCTTCGCGGCTCTTCATCTTGCCGCTGGGTAGATCCACCATGCCGTAGCTGAGGTGGAAGAGTTCATCGGCCCAGGCGAAGCCCAGCTTCTTCAGGATGATGAAAAGGACTTTGAAGTGGTAGTCCTGTTCGTTCCCGACGGTGTAGATCAACTTGGATAGGCCAGGGAACTCCTCGAACCGCTTGATGGCCGTGCCGATGTCCTGCGTCATGTACACGCTGGTGCCATCGCGGCGGAGCAACACTTTCTCATCCAGGCCCTCGGCGGTGTTATCCACCCACACCGCACCATCCTTCTCGTAGAACACGCCTCGCTCCTTCCCTTTCAGCACGTCCTCCTTGCCGAGTACGTAGGTCTGGCTCTCGTAGTAGTTCTTGTCGAAGGTGACGCCGATGCGCGCGTAGGTGGCATTGAAGCCGTCGTACACCCAGCCGTTCATCTTCTCCCATAGCGCGCGCACTTCGGGGTCGTTGGCCTCCCACTTGCGGAGCATTTCTTGCGCCTCGAGCAAGAGTGGAGCCTCTTTTTCGGCTTCTTCCTTGCTCTTGCCGGAGGCGATCAACCCATCGATCTCCTGCTTGTAGGCCTTGTCGAACACGACATAGTACTTCCCGACGAGCTTGTCGCCTTTGAGCCCGCTGCTGCTCGGCGTTTCACCGTGGCCGAACTTCTGCCAAGCCAACATGCTCTTGCAGATATGGATGCCACGGTCGTTGATCACCTGCACCTTGATCACCTCATTGCCTGCTGCTTCCAGGATGCGACTCACGCTCCACCCGAGGAAGATGTTGCGCAGATGGCCCAGGTGTAGGGGTTTGTTGGTGTTGGGGGAAGCATACTCCACCATCAATTTCTTTCCGGTGGAAGGGAGGGCGAGGATGTCCTTCGAACCAGCCTCCTTCAAGAACCCGAGCCAATAGGCATCGCTGATGACGATGTTGAGGAAGCCTTTCACCACATTGAAGCGGGTGACCACCTCTAGCGACGAGACCAGGTGCTCCCCGATGGTCTGTGCGGTCTGTTCGGGACCCTTCCCGCTGATCTTGAGGAAAGGGAACACGTTGATGGTCACATCCCCCTCGAACTCGGGGCGTGTCTGCTGGAAGCCGATGCTGCGGCCATCGAGCTCGTGGTCGAACGCTTGCTTGAACGCGTTCTGCAACGCGGGAACGAGTAGGGCCTGTAGTCTGTCCTGGAACATCGCGGAATGGAAAGCGCAACCGGAACGACCGCTGCGCGCTGTGCAAAGGAACGAGTTGCTGAGCTAGTGGCTGGGAACCGACACCTCTTGCTCGGTCACCGTGGCGTTGCGCACGTATGGACGAATGATCAACCGGATGGTGTTCTTCCAACTCACGTACTTCCAGGCCCAGCCGGCCAAGACTTGCAAGCGGTTCCGGTAGCCCACCAAAGCCATCAGGTGAACGAACATCCAACCGAGCCAGGCTATCATTCCTCCCACATGGATGTTCCCGGCATCCACCACCGCCTTGTAGCGACCGATGGTGGCCATGCTGCCCTTGTCCTTGTACGTGAAAGGTAGCATCGGACGGCCGTTGGCCCGGCGTTGGAGATTCTTCACGAGGAGCTGTGCTTGCTGTATCGCCGCAGGTGCCACTTGCGGATGGCCACGCTCCCACGCTCCCTCGTTCATGAGCGCTACATCGCCCAAGGCGAACACGTCCGGGATCCCGTTGAGCTGATTGCTACGATCAACCCCATAGCGGTTCGCTTTCGGCACTTCAGCAGCCTCCAGACCGGGCAACAACACACCTTTCACACCGGCGGCCCAGAGCACCGTATGCGACTCCATCACCTCGCCGCTCGTGAAGGTGACCACCTCCCCATCGTAGCTGGCCACTCGCGCACCGAGCTTCAGATGTACGCCCATGTCCTGTAGGTAGCGTTGGGCCTTTGCGCTGCTCTGCTCACTGAAGTTCTTCAACACCCGATCATTGCTGTCCACCAACCAGATCTGCATACGATCGCTGTTCAGCTCGCGGTACTCGTTCTTCAACACGGTTCGCCGGATCTCCGCCAATGATCCGGCCATTTCCACACCGGTGGGTCCCGCGCCGACCACGATGAAGTTGAGGCAACGCCGCTGTCCAGCTTCATCCTGGGCATACAGCGCCGCCTCGAAGTCCTGCAGGAAGTCACTGCGGATGTCCAAGGCCTGCGAAATGGACTTCAGCTGCATGGCCTCCTGCTCCATGCGCTCGTTGCCGAAGAAGTTCGTGGTGCTGCCCGTGGCGATCACCAGTATGTCGTACTCCACCTCACCACGGTCGGTATGTACCACCTTGCCGACAGGGTCCACACCCTGTACAGTGCACATCCGGAAGGCCACGTTCGCCATGGGCGCTATGGTGGTGCGGAACGGGTGTGCGATACTGTCCGCACTTAAACTGGCGGTGGCCACCTGGTACAACAACGGCTGGAAACAATGGTGGTTCTGCTTGTCGAGCAAGAGCACTTTATAGGGGGCACCGGATAAGCCTTTTATCACCTGCAGCCCCGCGAATCCACCGCCGACCACCACCACTTTCGGGTACGGTAGACTCTCGTATTCAGCTCTTGCTTTGCTCATTTTCTGCGGTCGTTTCGTTCGTGGTACAAAGAACCGGAACTTTGCGCCCGTTCCGTCGATACAGTAGGCCACATGCACCCCTCAGATACCATTGCCGCGCTTAGCACCGCTCCCGGGGTAGGCGCCATCGCCTTGGTGCGTGTGAGCGGGGCGAAAGCTTACCCGGTGGTGGAGCGTTTGGCACCATCCTTACCACTCGAACCACTGGCGCGCCACGCCTACTTCGTGCCGGTGATCGACCTCGATGGCCAGATCGACGAGGCGGTGATCACCTTCTACCCTGGCCCGAACAGCTATACCGGTGAGGATCTGGTGGAGGTGAGCATCCACGGTTCCACCTATATCCAGCAGCGTGTGCTGCAAGCCATGCTGGAAGCCGGTGCTCGCACCGCCCTGCCCGGCGAGTTCACGCAACGGGCCTTCCTGAACAAGAAGTTGGACCTGAGCCAGGCCGAAGCAGTGGCGGATCTGATCGCGAGCCAGAGCGCGGCCCAACACAGACTGGCCATGCAGCAACTTCGTGGTGGGTTCGGAGCCCGGATCGAGGAACTGCGGCAGCAATTGATCGACTTCGCCGCCCTGATCGAGTTGGAGCTGGATTTCGGTGAAGAGGACGTGCAGTTCGCTCAGCGGGTGGAACTACTTGCGCTCTTGGACCGGCTGGTGGACCTCAGTACCGAGTTGATCGACAGCTTCCGTTACGGCAACGCCATCAAACAAGGCATTCCGGTAGCCATCGTGGGCGCCCCGAACAGCGGAAAGAGCACCTTGTTGAACGCGCTGCTCCAGGAGGATCGCGCCATCGTAAGCGATATCCCCGGCACCACGCGTGATACGGTAGAGGAGTTGATGACCGTCGGTGGTGTGCTCTTCCGCTTCATCGATACGGCCGGTCTGCGCCGTACCACCGACACCATCGAACAACTCGGCATCGACCGCAGCTACAAGAAGGCGGCTGAAGCAAGTCTGGTGCTCCTTCTCGCCGACGCGTCCAGGATGTCGGAAGGGGCGCTCCAGACGGAAGCCAGCTTGTTGCAGAAGCGCATCGGCGATGGACCGCGCGTGATACCGGTGTTCAATAAGGCCGACCTCCCCGGGGTGCGGATATCCGAAGGGGTGATCGGCATTTCTGCACGCACCGGACAAGGCATGGAAGAGTTGAAGGAAGCTTTCCTGGCCCATGTGCGCGCCATGCGCAGCGGCTCAGGCGACATCGTGGTGACGAACGCACGCCATGTGGATGCCCTGACCAAGGCCCGGGCGGCCCTCTTGGAGGCCAAACAAGCCATCGACATGGGCATCAGCGGTGAGCTCCTCGCCATCGATCTCCGCCGTGCGCAACACCACTTGGGCGAGATCACCGGACGTATCGCTCCCGACGACCTGTTGGGAAGCATCTTCGGTAGGTTCTGCATCGGGAAGTGACCCAACACCTGTCGTCCACGCCACGATCATGGCAAGTCTGACCGCTTCCGTAATTTGGTACGGCTTTCGGCGTTCACTCACCAACCACAGAGGCTCATCCGTCATGTTGCGCAACCTCGCTCTCCCACTACTGTTACTTACCCTCACTTCGAATGCTCAGCTCAACAAGACCGGAAGTTCGGGTTGGAGCATCGGCATGAATGCAGGTGCTGGCGTAGGCTATCGCACGCTATACGCGAACCGGGAGGACTTCACCACGGCATCCATCCTTCTTTCGCGCGATAGTCGGGAAGAGCCGCGGGTGGCCATCGCCGGGTCCTTCCGCATCGCTCGGCAGTTCTCCAAACGATTCGGCTTTGAAGCCGGTGTGGGTTATCATCAATTGGGCTGGCAGTATAGGTCGGACCTTAGTGAACTGACCTTCGGCGATCTGATCGACCCTCGCCGCGGGTTCATCTATGCCACGGATACTGAAGTCCCGGTCGAGGCCTCTTTCATCGATATCTTCCATTACATCGAAGTCCCGTTGGCCTTTACGGTGACCTTGGGA
>JAEUTC010000228.1 GCA_016787985.1 Flavobacteriales bacterium
CCGTACCGGTTTCCTCCGGGATGAACGGCCACAGTACCAACGGCGCTGTCAAGAAAGCGGAGCGGCTGCCCGTGATGAAGACCTACAAGATCTTCATCGGCGGCAAGTTCCCGCGCACCGAGAGCGGCCGCTACTACCAGCCGAAGGGCGCCGACGGCAAGCCGCTGGCCAACGTATGCCGCAGCAGCCGCAAGGATGTGCGCGATGCCGTGGTGGCCGCACGCGGAGCCGTGGGCGGTTGGGCCGGACGCAGCGCCTTCAACCGAGGGCAGATCCTCTACCGCATTGGCGAGATGTTGGAGGGCCGCAGTGCGCAGTTCATACACGAATTGACACTCCACGGTGCCACACAGAAGCAGGCAGAGGCCGAGGTGGCCGCCGCCATTGATCTGTGGATCCATTACGCAGGCTGGTGCGACAAGTACCAGGCGCTCTTCAGCAGCGTGAACCCCACGAACTCTTCGCACTTCAACTTCAGCGTGTACGAACCCACGGGCGTGGTGGGCATCCAGTGCGCTGGCAGCAACGGTCTTCTGGAGCTGGTGAACCTCATCGCGCCTGTCATCGCCGGAGGCAACACCTGCGTGGTGGTGGCCAGCGAGAAGCATCCGTTGCCGGCCGTCACCTTCACCGAAGTGCTCGCCACCAGCGATCTGCCCGGTGGCGTGGTGAACCTGATGACCGGCTTCCGTAATGAACTCCTGAAGCCCTTGGTGGCGCACATGGATGTGAACGCCGTGGTGGTTGCGGACGCTTCAAAGGAAGAGCGGACCATGCTCGACATTGAGGCCACTTGCAACCTGAAGCGAGTCGTGTATCCGAAGACGGAAGCGGGCTCGCCCTATGCCATCCTCGAAACGCAGGAGGTGAAGACCACCTGGCACCCGATCGAGCGGGGGCAAGGTGGGGGTGGGGGGTATTGAGGTGTTGCCGTAGTAGGACGGACCGAGCCACCATGGTGCCGATCACTATACCCGCCTATTTCGGCGCCGATCCTAGTGCCGACATCTTCTTCCAGCCCTACACGAACGGCGGAAAAGCCATTCGTACGCAAGTGGCGCTCACCCACCACTTGATCAGTTTGGTGCAAGAAGGGGAGAAGGAAGTGATCGTGGCCGGTCGGCGTGAGCAGGTGGACGCTTCGCACCTCCTGCTGCTCGCTGCCACCAGCAGTATCATGAGCGAGCACAGCTTGAAGGGCCGTCCGATGCGCAGCCTGCTTCTTTTCATCGCACCATCATTCCTCATCGATCTCTGTACACGGCTCGAGTTGAAACCGCTCGGAGCGGCGGCCGAGCTACTACCCCTGCCACAGGATGACTTCACGCGGCTCTTCGTCCGGTCCGTTGAACTGCTCAGTCCATCCGCATTGAACGCCGATCGCGCTATGCGAAGAACGAAAGCGGAGGAACTTTTGCTCTACCTGCATTCGAAGCACCCGGCAGCTTTTGCGAGCTTCATCGCCGCCGCTGTGAAGGACCGTGATGCGCTACCACTGCGCTCAGTAGTGGCGCTACACCAGGACGGCCAACTCACTGTGCCTGAGCTCGCCTTCCTCTGCCACATGAGCGTGTCCACCTTCAAGCGCCGCTTCCAGGAGGCCTTCGGGATGGCGCCCGGCCGCTACCTGCACCAGCGCCGCATGGAGCGCGCGAAGGCCATGCTCCACCGGAAGCTGCGGCCCAGCGAGATCTACCTCGACTTGGGCTACGAGAGCCTCGCGGCCTTCAGCACCGAGTTCAAGAAGCACTTCGGCGTCGCGCCCACCGCACTGCGCTAAGCTGGTCCGATCGCGCAACGTTCTGGCCCGATCGCGCAAGCGGCTCCTGAATATCATGGACACCTTTGCCGCCACCAACGCGGCTTCATTCCATGGATATCGGATACATCTCCAGCGCCCGCAAGCAGTTCGCCTACTACAAGCTGCTCGGGGAGAAGACCTTCGCGCAGCTCAGCGACGAGGAGCTGTTCTGGCAGCACAACGCGGGCACCAACAGCGTGGCCACCATCGTGAAGCACCTGTGGGGCAATATGCGCTCACGGTGGACCGACTTCCTGACCAGCGATGGCGAGAAGCCATGGCGCGATCGCGAAGCCGAGTTCGACAGCGATGTGCGCACGCGCGAAGCGATGCTGGCGCAGTGGGACGAAGGCTGGGCCTGCCTGTTCGGTGCTTTGGAGCCACTCACCGATGCGGATCTCGGCCGCATCATCCACATCCGCAACGAGGGCCACACCGTGCTGGAGGCCATCAACCGGCAGCTCGCGCACTACCCGTATCACGTGGGGCAGATCGTGCACATCGGCAAGCTGCTCCGCGGCGAGCACTGGAATAGCCTCTCGATACCACGCGGGAAGTCGCAGGACTTCAATGCGGAAAAGTTCAGCAAGCCGAAACACCGGGGCCATTTCACCGATGGCGTGCTCACGCATGCGCACACGATCCCCTTGCTACAGGAGGAGTTGCGCGCGGCGCATGAAGGCCTTTGGATGCTTGTGAATAGGCTCGATGCGCTGAAGGCGGCGGTCGCAGCGCCCGGCAAGTGGAGCGCGTTGCAGCACATGGTACACATCCACCTCGGGGTAAAGGCCATGGCCACCTTTCTCGCGCTGCCCAAGGAGCTGATCACGGAAAAGTTCGGTCGTATGGAACGCCCCAGCATGGACATGGACACACTGATCCGGAAGTACACGGAGCGCCTTGCGCAAGGCGTGGTGCCTCCGGACAGATTCATACCGCCAGTGGTGAACGCCGAAGACCGGGCGGCCTTCATAGCGGAAGGGCGTGAGCAGCTTCATGTCCTGATCGAAGCGCTGAACTCCTGGGGCGAAGCTGACCTTGATACCTATATGTGCCCGCACCCCGCCATGGGGCCGCTCACGACCCGCGAGATGGTGATGTTCACTGTGCTCCATGCACGACACCACACGCGTTCCATCGCGCGTATCACGACGTGATCGTCATTGCGCTCCATCTTTGAGGCATGGAACGGATCGGTTCTTTGCTGTGCTTCTTGGTCCTCGTGGTGACCTCATCGGCCCAGTCCGACACGGCCACCGTGCGCATTCTGCGTAAGGGGTGCTACACCAGGCTCACTCTGGAGCAACTGCGCACGTTGCCGGTCCAAGAGGCCACCCTCACCGAGCGCGATGGTTCGCAGGCCACCTATCAGGGTGTCTCGCTCGGCGAAGTCCTGGATCTTGGCTGTGACAGCACGGCTTTGTTGGACAAGCATGGCAGCTTACGCGCGGTGGTGAAAGTGACCGCCGCCGATGGTTTCGTGGCAGTGGTGGCCATGGCGGAAGCCCTGAAGGACTTCAGCGATCACCCGGTGATGTTGGCATGGCAGCGCAACGGTGAGCCGCTGAACGAACGTCACGGTCCATTTCAGCTCGTATTGGCCGATGATCGCAAGCCTGGTCGCAATGTGCGGCAAGTGAAGGTCTTGGAGGTGATACAACCTTGACCATGGAAATGATCACCTGGCCCGACTTCGAGAAGGTCCACCTCTGTGTCGGCACCGTGCGCGCTGCGGAGGACCTGCCCAATGCCCGCAAGCCCGCCTATGTGCTCACCATCGACTTCGGTCCGCATGGCGTGAAGCGGAGCAGTGCGCAGATCACGGTGCACTACACGAAGGAAGAATTGATAGGTCGCCAGGTGGTGGCGGTGATCAACTTCCCGCCCAAGCAGATCGGCAGCATTAGGAGCGAGTGCTTGGTGACGGGCTTTCCCGATGCGAACGGCGACATCGTATTGACCGCTGTGGAGCGTCCCGTTCCGAATGGGAGCAGGCTGATGTGAACACCTCACCACGTTCCGAGGATCGCCAGCAACGCGATCATCGGGATCTCCCCTTGCACCTGGAGGATGGCATCCGCCTTGTTGCAGAAGGGCCCTTCACCAAGGAACACGGTATTCCCGTCCAACACGAAACCCCCATCCGTCTTGTTGCAGAACGCACCGTCCGCGCGGAACACCTTTTCCTTTTCGAGTTGAAGTACGCACGCACCACGCGTACAGAACGCTCCCGAGCAGCGGAACACCTTATCCCCTTCCATGCGCAAAAATCCAGTTCCCCGCTGGCCGAAGGCGTCGGCACTGCGATACACCGCTTCTTCATCGAACACGAACAGGCAGGGTCCTTTACTGCCGAACGGACCGCAGGCTTGGTAGATGCGACCCTTCTCCACTACATAGGCTGCATCGCCCATGCTGCCGAAGGGACCATAAGCAAAACGGACCACCGTGCCTTGTGCGTTCACCATGACCGCGAGCACAAGAAGGAGCATGGTGATGGAATATCTCATCGTCGTTCGGTGGTGAAGCGGACCACATGGATCACGCCCGACTGCAGGTCTTTGGTAAGGCGCGCGGTCAGCTGCATGGTGTTGGCATCATAGAGGTACTCATCACGCTCCATCGCACGATCATCGTGCCAGAGGGTCCCTTCGATCACGTTTCCAGCGGTGTCATAGCCCCAGGTGCGTTTCGTGGTGTGCGTGCGATCCAAGTCGGGTTGCTCGATGCGCTCCACCAAGTGGCCCTTTTCGTCGTACCGGAAACTCACCCGCGAGCGCCGGTTGCTGATCAGGTAACGATCCTCGATGCGTCGCACGTAGCCGAGTTTGTCCGTGGTGGTCACCTGCTCACGGAAGGGAAGTCCATGGTTGTTCGTGAAGAGTTTCTTGGTGGTACTGTCGTTCACGGTTTCGTAACGGAAGTGCTCGTCGCTGATCTCCGTCACCTGGCCCGGGATCAGGTTGTAGCGGTCGGTGCCGAGGTTCTCCACACGTGTATACGTTTCGCGGATGGCACGGCCCTGCTCATCCAGCTCGATGTCGTAGGCGAAGTGGCCGTTAAGGTCATTCCGCAACCGGCGACGGATGCGTCCGGCCGTATCATACGTGTACGTCGTGCTGGCCGTGTCGCTCCCCGAGCCCGGCCTGCCATAGCTGTTGTTGGTGTACAGCGGAAGCCCATTGGGGTTGAAGCGGTAGAGGTACTTCTCGTTCTGCTCCCGCATCGGCTGCCCATCGCGTTTCACCATGCGCTGCCCGGTGATGCTGGCGATGTTGTTGCGCTGGATGAAGTGCGGGTTGAAATGCAGGTCATGCGAATTGCCTGCTTCGGGAAGGATCAACAAGGCTTGTGCACCGGCGTTGATCACGGTGCAGAAGGGAAGAAGGAAGAGCAGGAGAGGCTTCATCGGATCAGCTTCACGGCGGCATCCACCGTGTGTACGGGTAGTTGGCAGGCTTTCTCCACGCATACGAAGATCGTGCTCGCGGGAAGGATCTTGTCCTTCAATAAGGGCAATGCGCTTGACTGGGTGCAGCCCAGGAAGAGGCGGTTCGGCAGGTAGTGCGATGCGAAGTCCGCACGCAGCGTTCGCGCATCGGCTCCGGTGATGGCGATCTCGTGTAGCGGGAAGGCGCGCATCAACAAGCCTTGGGCCCAATGCGAGTGTCCGGTGGGGTATACGGCCAGTTGGGTCGTCCCGCTGCGTACGGCGCGTTCGCTGAGCGCGAGGTAGCGCTCATCATCGAACAAGGTGCCCAATACGAAGAGCCCGTTGGCCATGCTGCTGTTGGAAGAAGGGATCACATTGTCGTGCAGCTCCATCGGCCGCGTGATCAAGCCGGGATCCAGGTCGCTGGTGAAATTGAACAGTCCGCTCGCCTCATCGTGGAAATGGCGGATGGCATGCTCCGCAAGGGCGCGTGCGTCGGTGAGCCAGCGCTCCTCGAAGGTGATGCCGTACAACGCCAGCAGGGCTTCGATGGTGAAGCAGTAGTCCTCCAGGAAACCATTGATCGAGGCCTTACCATCCTTGTAGAGGTGCCAGAGACCACCGTTGGATCGCTTGCATTTCGACAGGATCAGCTCCATCGCCCGGATGGCGGCGCGTTCGTGCCGTCCATCCCCGAAGACCTCGAAGGCGTCGCAGAGGCCCGTCACCATCAGCGCGTTCCAAGAGACCAGCGATTTATCGTCAAGCCCTGGTCGTTCCCTGCGTTCACGCACGGCGAGCAACCGTGCGTTCATGCTAGCCACGCGCTGGCGCACCTCATCCACCGAGAGGTTCCGCTGTCGAGCGAAAGCCTCGTCGTCCTGCTGGCGCAAAAGGATGTGCCGTCCATGCTCCCAAGCGGTCTTGGGGCCGATGCCATGATAGTCCATGGCGAAGGCCAGGTCTTCACCCAACGCTGCGCGGAGCTCATCATCGGTCCACACGTAGTAACGACCTTCCTCACCTTCCGTATCGGCATCCAACGCGCTGTAGAAGGCACCCTCGGGAGAGGTCATCTCCCGGGTGATGAAGGCCAGCGTGCGCTCCACGGTTTCCTTGTAGAGGGGCTTCTTGAAGGCTTGGTAGGCTTGGCTGTAGAGGCTTACGAGCTGCGCGTTGTCGTAGAGCATCTTCTCGAAGTGGGGCGCCTTCCACACGGCATCGGTGCTGTACCGCGCGAAGCCTCCGCCGACCTGATCGAAGATGCCGCCGAGGGCCATCTTGTCGAGTGTGAGCGCGATGTGCTTCTTCAGCTCCTCATCGTTCGTCGACCAGGCATACCGTAAGAGGAAGCGGTAGTTGTCCGGCATCGGGAACTTGGGCACTTTGTCCGGGCCACCGTCCACGGGGTCGAGTTGGCGCTTCCACTTTTCCACCATGGCGCGCAGCGCGTCGCGGTGTTCAACACCACCTTCTTCCGTAGCAGGTGCCACCAAGCGCTGCGACGACACGCCCTGGTGCAGTTGCGCCGCATGGGCCCTTACGCGCTCGGGCTCCTGCTGGTAGGTGTCCGCGAGCTGCTTCAAGACCTGGGTCCACTGGGCAGGCGGGAAATAGGTGCCGCCATACACGGGTCGCCCGTCAGGCAGGGTGAAACAGTTCAGCGGCCAACCACCACGGTTGGTCATCAACTGCACGGCGGTCATGTACACCTGGTCCACATCGGGCCGTTCTTCGCGGTCCACCTTGATGCACACGAAGCGTTCGTTCATCACCCGCGCCACATCCTCATCCTCGAAACATTCGCGCTCCATCACGTGGCACCAGTGGCAGCTGCTGTACCCCACGCTCACCAACACCAGCTTGTTCTCTGCCCGCGCTTTGCTGAAGGCTTCTTCACCCCACGGGTACCAGTCCACCGGATTGTGCGCATGTTGCAGCAGGTAGGGGCTGCTCTCATGCACGAGGCGGTTGGTGTGTGCGGACATGCGAACTAGTTTCGGCACGGCGACACGGACATGATCCGTGCCGCTCGCTTGCACGACGCACACGGATCCTTCCCATGACCCTTCAAAGGAACAGCGCCCCGCAGCGCACGCCACGCCCTGCGGGCAGGGGGCATCAACAACGCACCGTGGAAGCACGACCGCGCGACCAGTCCTGGCCGGGTACGCTCATGGTCCTGGGCATCTTCGTGCTGTTGGCCAGCTTCTGGTGGGCAGGCACCCGTACGTTGATCAGCTACATGGAGCTGGCGCGATGGTTCGCCTTGTTCGCGTTCGTGGGCAACTTGCTTCCTTACACGCGGGTCGGACTCGCTCTGGGGATGGAACGGCTGGAATGGTTCCTGTTCAACTTGCTGGCCGTTGGCCCATTGGTGTTGAGTTCATTGTTGTGGTTGAACCTGCTCGTGCACGGCGAGGAGCGGACCGCCATCACGGCGTATGCCGGTGACTTCATGGAGTTGCGCAGCTATTGGATGGCGAACGACGAGCTGCCTCCGCAAGAAGTAGTGACTTCCACCCTTGAACAGGTGATGGGAACGCCGCCGATGGGTGCGGTCGGTGGCCACTACATGGGCACGGCCAAGGGGATTCTCGGTTACCAGGTGGTCACCACCTACGAGCGCATCCTGCCACCGATGCCTTGAGCGCTCAGTACGAGACCCGCTCCTCGAACTCGAAGGGGAAGCGCTTGCGCAGCACGCCCACTTTGCCCACCACGGTGCCTTTGGCCGCCAGCTTCACTTCATTGCCATTGAACACCCCGGATACCAATACCATCAGCAACGCTCCACCCTGCAGCTCGGCGTGCATCGGAACGGTGTACACGTTCGTGCTGTTCTTCTCCAGGATGAGCGTGGAATCCAGGATGCCCTTGCCGATGAACTTGTCGTTCACGTACAGGTCCACATCCGGATCGAGCACCTGGATGCGATAATTGTTCGGGTTGTGTACCAGGGCGTCCACGCGCACGGCGATGCCTTTCGCATCCATGCGGTCCACCTTGATGTTGGTGATGTCCTTCAGTTCCACTTGCTCATAGCTGGTGCACGCCGCAAGGGAAACGGAGAAGAAGAGGAAGAAGAGCGCCTCAGTCCAATGCGGCAGGAAGCCGGACGGACGGCGCCTACTTGCCAGTGGCCGCATAATGGTGGAAGAAGCGGGGGATGGTCTTGATACCTTGGAAGTAGTTGAACACGCCGTACTTCTCGTTCGGGCTATGGATGTTGTCACTGTCCAGTCCGAAGCCGAAGAGCACCGTCTTCAACCCCAGTTCCGCCTCGAAGAGCGCCACGATCGGGATGCTGCCGCCGCCGCGCGTAGGGATCGGTTTCTTGCCGAAGGTCTCTTCCATGGCCTTGCTGGCCGCGATGTAGGCCGGGGAATCGATCGGCGTAACGGCGGCCTCGCCACCGTGGTGCGGTTTCACCACGACCGTGATACCTGGAGGTGCGATACGCTCGAAATGGTCCTTGAAGAGCTTGGTGATGGCATCGCTCTTCTGGTCCGGTACCAGACGCATGCTCAGCTTTGCGTAGGCCTTGCTGGGTAGTACGGTCTTGGCGCCTTCGCCGATGTAGCCGCCCCAAATGCCGTTCACGTCCAAGGTGGGTCGGATGCTGCTGCGCTCTTCGCTGGTGTAGCCCTTCTCACCGCGTACATCGTTCACCTGGAGGTCCTTCTTGTAGGCTTCCAAGTCGAAGGGCGCTTCGGCCAAGGCATCGCGTTCGGCCTTGCTCAATTCCTTTACCGCCTCATAGAAGCCGGGGATGGTGATGCGCCGATCGGCATCGTGCAGGCTGGCGATCATTTCGCACAGTGCGTTGATCGGATTGGCCACCGCGCCGCCGTAAACGCCGCTGTGCAGGTCACGGTTGGGGCCGGTCACCTCCACCTCCACGTAGCTCAGTCCGCGCAGGCCGGTGTTGATGCTCGGTACGTCGTTGGCGATCATGGCCGTGTCGCTGATCAGGACCACATCGGCTTTCAAGCGCTCCTTGTTCGCCTTCACGAAAACGCCGAGGTTGTCGCTGCCGACCTCCTCTTCGCCTTCGATCATCACCTTCACGTTGCAGGGCAGACCGCCGTTCTTCATCATCACCTCCACGGCTTTGATGTGCATGTAGAACTGGCCTTTATCGTCGGCGCTCCCACGGGCGTAGATCATGCCTTCCTTGATCACCGGGTCGAAAGGCCCACTATGCCAAAGGTCCAGAGGGTCAGGTGGTTGTACGTCGTAGTGGCCGTAGACCAGCACGGTGGGTTTCGAAGGATCCACGATCTTTTCACCGTACACGATGGGATGCCCTGCGGTAGGGCAGACTTCCACTTTTTCCAAGCCCGCTTCGAGCATGCGCTGCTTCACGGCGTCGGCGCAGCGGGCCACGTCGGCCTTGTACTTCGGGTCGGCACTAACGCTCGGAATGCGCAGAAGGTCAAGCAGTTCGTTCAGGAAACGCTCTTCGTTGGCCTTGATGAAGGAGTCTAGGGCTTGCACGCGTGCAGGTGGTTTTTGGTCGGAGGCCAAAGATAGCCGACCTATCGGGCTGGTCCTGCGCAGCCAAGGACGGGCAACCATTTTGTGGGCGAACGGGTCTAGGGTATGGACGAACACTTTACTTTCATGGCCTTATCTCCTGTCGGCATGCCTTTCCGAGGTCTTCTCTTCAGCCTCCTCGCACTTGTTTCCACCGCGGGTCGCAGCCAGTTGGTGGTGGATGGGACCATGGCCCCCGACCAGCTCGTGCAGAACGTGTTGTTGGGTGGTGGGGTGTCCATCAGCAACATCACCTTCAATGGTGTGCCATTGGCAGCGGTGAATGAACAGCTCGGCAGTTTCACGGCCCCCGCAGGTTCGAACCTTGGGCTGGATGCCGGTTTGATCATGAGCACCGGCCAAGTGCAAAGCGACCCGGATAATTTTGAGTTCGGGGCCGACGGTGACGTCACCGATTTCGCCTCCAGCCTGATCGGAGGGTCCGGAGACCCGGATCTGGAGGATCTTTCAGGTCAAGAGATCAACGATGCGGCCATTTTGGAGTTCGACTTCGTACCTACCGGTGATTCGCTTCAGTTCCGGTACGTTTTCGGTTCAGAGGAGTACACCTCTTTCACCTGTGATCAATTTAATGACGCTTTCGGGTTCTTTTTGAGTGGTCCAGGTATCGCAGGTCCATTCTCCAATGGAGCGATCAACATCGCCTTGGTTCCTGGTACCTCAGTGCCTGTTTCGATCAGTACACTGAATAGTGGAGAGGCTTCAAATCCTGACAACGAGGAGTATTGCTCGGCGGCAGATCCCAACTGGCAGGCCAATAGCATCTACTACGTAGACAACGCCGCGCAAACCGGCACGATCGTAACGTACGATGGTTTCACGACCGTCTTGACGGCCTTCGCTTTGGTACAATGCGGTCAACTCTACCATATCAAACTCGCTATCGGCGACGGCTTCGATGAGTCGTATGACTCCGGGGTATTCCTCGAAGCCGGAAGCTTCACCAGTACCGGTCAAGTGATCCCAACGCTCACGCCTGGTCCAGGTATCGTAGGGAACACCATCAACGAGGGGTGTGCGCCGGTGGAATTGACGTTCATCCGTCAAGGGGATGTGACCCTGGCGGAGAGCGTACAGATGGTGATCAGCGGCACCGCCACACCGGATGTGGATTATTCTCCTGCATTACCCACCCAACTCGATTTCGCTGCGGAGGACAGCACCATCACTTTCGTGCTGGATGTGCCCTTGGATGATGATGGACCCGAAGAGATCGTGATCACCATCACCCAACTCGTGGCCTGTGCCAATGCGAATGTGGAGACCGAGTTCGTCCTCGACATCATCAGTCCGGAACCGCTCAATGCGGAAGGATCCGACATCGACGCACTTTGCGGCGATGTGAACGTATTGGCGCCGATCATCACCGGTGGGGTGGGCGAGTACCAGTTCCTTTGGAGCACTGGAGAGACCACTCCGTCCATCACGGTTTCACCGGAGGTCACCACGGCCTATGATTTCACCGTAACGGATGGTTGTAGCGTGGAGCCGTTCTACGGCACGCTCATGGTCAACCTGCCGGTCTATGATCCGCTGCAGATCGAGGTTTCGCCCGCCACGCAGGTGCCTTGTTTGGAGACCGACCAGATCGCCGTGGTCTCTACCACTGGTGGTAATGGCACCTATACCTATGCTTGGACCGCCCTTGGTTCCACAGCGGGCGTTACACCCACCATCAACGTGCCATCCCCGAGCACTCCATTATGGTATCAGGCGGTGGTCACCGAGGGCTGCGGTGATATGGTACAGGACAGTGTGCTGGTGTCGATGGCACCGCTAGACCCCATCGTGATCACCACGACCGGTGATGTCACGGTTCAGTGCCCGGGTGATACGGTGACGGTAGGCATCGCTTCCATCACCGGCGGCAACGGTGTGTACACCTATGAGTGGACGAACCAACAAGGCGAGGTCATCGGCCTGGACGATTCGATCGAAGTGGGTGTTCCCACCGACATGCTGTACACCATCGAAGCCGATGACCAGTGCGGCACCGAGGGCTCAGCGCAGGTGTGGACACGTCTGCCGATCTATGACCCCTTCCAGATCTCGGTCACGCCCGACCACTTGATCTGCTTGGGGGATAGCACGGTGGTCGAGGTGAGCGTGAGCGGTGGCTCCGGGCAGTTCTTCATCAACTGGGTGGACCAGGAGCAGACGGACCCCGTAGTGGCCGTGAAGCCGGAGGAAGAGACCACCTATGTGGTAGTGGTCACCGACCACTGTGGCGAGGAGCTTTGGAAGGATGTCACCATCGCGGTGGAGGATGTTTACCTGCTGATCACCACCGAGAACCTCGGCCAGGATGATTGGCACTTGCGTGCCGCCACCTTACCCCAGGCCCTGACGCATGTGTGGGACATGGGCGATGGTACCCGTTACCGCGAAGAGCACGTGTACCACAGCTACGTGGACCTGGAAGAACATTGGGTGAACCTGCGCGTGACAACACCGAACGGCTGTATGGCCATGGATTCCGTGTTGTTGAAACCACCGGCGCACGTGTACTTCCCCAACGCCTTCTCACCGGATGGGGATGGCACGAATGACGAGTTCGGCCCAGTGGGTCACTACATCGACGAATTCGAGATGACGGTGTTCGATCGTTGGGGGACCGAGGTGTTCAGCACGAACTCGATGGACGATCTTTGGACCGGAACGATCAACGGCGGCAGCATCGCCAACACAGGGGTGTATGTGTACAAGTACCGCGTGGCGGGGCTGTACATGCCCTCGATGGAAGGCATCGGCCATGTCACATTATTGAAAGGAACACAGGATTAGAACGCATGAAGGAACGCATGATCCGCACGGCCTTGGGCGCACTGGTTTGCGCTTTTGGTCTACAAACCCAAGCCCAGCTTGTGGTGAACAGCACGCTCACCCCCGCACAGTTGGTACAGGACGTGCTGTTGGGCAGTGGCATCACGGTGAGCAACATCACCTACAATGGGGTGCTGGATCCAGCAACCGCGCAACCGGGTAGCGCTTCTTTCACGCAGACCGGGAACCTGGGTATCGGCTTGGGTGTGCTGCTGTCCACCGGTGAGCCAGCCTCGACGATAGGTCCGGAGGACAACTTCTCTTCGGACGATATCGGGAACAACGGCAATGATCCGGATCTGGAAGCGATCATGGGTGGGAACCTCACCAACTACAGCATCCTCGAATTCGACTTCGTGCCTGTGGGCGATTCGATCAAGTTCAACTATGTGTTCGGCTCGGAGGAGTATCCCACATTCGTGTGCTCGTTCAACGATGCGTTCGGTTTCTTTCTGAGCGGACCTGGCATCGCTGGCCCTTACACCAACGGCGCGATCAACATCGCTGTACTGCCCGATGGTACCACCCCGGTCACCATCGCCAATGTGAACAGCGGCCAGGGCAACAACCCGGATGATCCTACATGCCCTGCGGTGAACCCAGAGTATTATGTGAATAACACCGATGGGCAGACCGTCGCATTCGGAGGGATGACCGTGGTGCTTACGGCCAAGTCCGCGGTGCAATGCGGTCAGACCTATCACATCAAATTGGCGGTGGCCGATGCCGGTGGATCCTTCGGCGACACGGATACGGCGTACGACTCCGGGGTGTTCCTGGAAGGTGGCAGTTTCACCAGCGCACCATTCGTACCCACCCTGACCCCTGGTCCGGGTATCGTGGGCAATACGATCTACGAGAGCTGCTTTGACATGGAGCTGAGCTTCCTGCGGCTGGGTGACCTCGCCAATGCGGATACCTTCATCGTGTCCTACAGCGGCACGTTCACCAACGGAGTGGATATCGTGCCGGCCTTGCCAACGGAAGTCATCTTCACGGCCGGACAAGGCCTGTTCCCGATCCCCTTCACCGCCCCCATCGATGCCGATGTGGCCGAAACGCTCGTGATCACGGTTTCCAGCTTTTCCGAGTGTACAGGCAACACGATCGAGAACGAGTTCACCTTCAACCTGAACGAGGCCCCCGTGCTCAGCGCGATCGGTACACCCTTCAGCGTGGATTGCGGCGATGCGGTGGACATCACACCGGAGGTCTCAGGTGGTTATGGAGCCTACACGTTCGATTGGGGAGCGCTCGGTACCGATGCCACCATCAGTGTGGCCCCCTTGTCCGATACGAGCTATCCCGTCACCGTTAACGACAATTGCGGCCTTTCCACCACCGTGGACGTGCCCGTGACCGTGGTGCCTGCCCCGAACCCGTTCAGTGCCTCGTTGGCACAGGGGCCGACCGTCAGCGGAACTTCCGTTCAGGAAAGCTGCTACGAGGTCACCATCATCTTCGAACGCTCCGGCGGAACGGCGTTCGCCGATACCCTCTACCTCAACATCAATGGTCAGGCGGAGATCGGCGTGGATTTCAGTGCGCTGCCGGATCAGATCATCTTCCCCGAGGGCGAAAGCACCGTGAGCTACAACGTGGTCTTCTTCCAGGATGACGATGCCGCTGAAAGCTTGATCCTGAGCCTGGGTGATGTCTCCATCTGTAATGGGGGCTTCAGTATCGTGGATGCGACCTTCCTGGTCACCCAGGCACCTGCGCTGGTCACCGTAGGCACTTCGCCTTCCATTCCTTGCGGCGGAAGCGCCACGCTGAACGGGGTGGCGAGCGGCGGGTACGCTCCATACACTTTCTCCTGGCCCGGTGGAACCACCGGTACTTCATTGGTGGTGAGCCCGACCACGGCCACTACCTACGTGGTGGAGGTGACGGATGACTGCGACAATACCGCCGAAGCGACTTTCAATGTGGATCTGCTGCCACCGCCTCCCATCAACTTGTCCATTCAAGGACCGAACACGCTCACGGAGGCTTGCACCCCCACCAACCTCAACCTCATCCGTCCCGTTGGCGTGCAAGGTGATCTGGTGGTGAACATGTCCTACTCTGGTTCGGCCAGCAACGGCAGTGATTTCGATCAACCCCTGCAGCGGACCATAACGGCGGACCTCTTCAACATCATCATACCCTTCGAGGCCCTGGAGGACAATGTGGCCGACGACGATGAGCAGGTCACGATCACCGCCAGTTTCACCGATGCATGCGGTCGTACGGTCACTTCCTCGGTCAGCCTTTCCATCTTGGATGCACCTCCGATCATCGTGACCACGGAGAACTACACGGTGCCTTGTGCCGAGGACAGCCTGGCCATCACGGCCTTCGCCAGCGGCGGTTTCGGTGGTCTTGACCTGGAATGGAACACCGGCGCTGTGGGTAACGTAGCGTACGCCAACAGACTCGTCGGAGCCACCTACGTGGTCACGGCCACGGATGATTGTGGACGCACGGCCACCGCAAGTTCCATCGTCGCCATCGATTGCGACATCGTCGTGCCCAACGTGTTCACCCCGAATGGCGATGGCCAGAACGACCGATTCGAGATCGAAGGGATCCTGAGCACCACGAACACGGTGAAGGTCTTCAACCGCTGGGGACAGGTGGTGTTCGAAGCGAACAACTATCGCAACAACTGGGGAGCGGCGGATATCCCTGCCGGCACCTATTTCTACGAGGTCATCGTGGACCGTCGTGATGAGCCCTACACAGGCCATCTGACGATCCTGCGGAATTGATCCTATCGGATCACCAGCGAAGAGCCCGTCATCTCGGCGGGCTTTTCCATGTCCATCAGGTCCAGGATGGTGGGGGCCACGTCGGCGAGGATGCCGCTGCGGAGGGCGAGAGGGCGATCATCCACCACGATAACAGGGACAGGGTTGGTGCTGTGGGCGGTATTGGGTGATCCGTCGGGGTTCAGCGCCTTATCCGCGTTGCCATGGTCGGCGATGATCACGAAGGAGTAGCCGTTCGCCCTACCCGTTTCCACCACCTGACGTACACAACGGTCCGTGGTCTCCACCGCCTTCACGATGGCCTCGAACACGCCGGTATGGCCCACCATGTCGGGGTTCGCGAAGTTGAGGGCCACGAAGTCCGCCTCGCCTTTCCGCAGTTCAGCGCAGATGGCATCGGCGATCCCTTGCGCGCTCATCTCGGGCTGCAGGTCATAGGTGGCCACTTTCGGCGAAGGGATCATGATCCGTGATTCACCTTCGAATGGCGCTTCACGCCCACCACTGAAGAAGAAGCTCACGTGTGGGTATTTCTCCGTCTCCGCGATGCGGATCTGCCGTTTCCCGGCTTGGGCCACCACTTCACCGATCGTCATCCGCAGATCATCCTTGCGGAAGAGAACCTGCACAGCGCGGTAGGTGCTGTCGTATTCGGTCATCGTCACGTAGTGCAAGGGGATCGGGCTCATCCCTTGCTCCGGGAACGCTTGCTGCGTGAGGGCCTGCGTGATCTCCCGACAGCGATCCGTGCGGAAGTTGAAGCAGATCACCACATCATGCGCGCGGATGGTGGCCAACGGAGCCCCTTGCGCATCAACGACCACATGCGGCTCGATGAACTCGTCCGTTTTGCCGGCCGCATAGCTACTGCGGAAGGCATCCAGCGGATCGGTCACGGGAATGCCGTGGCCATGCACCAGGTTCTCGTAGGCCTTGGCCACACGCTCCCAGCGCTTATCGCGGTCCATCGCGAAGTAGCGGCCCGTGACGCTGGCTATACGTGCACCCGTGCCTTCGATCCCGCGCAGGAACTGCTCCGCGTAGCCCAGTCCACTGCGGGGGTCCGCATCGCGACCATCGGTGAAGGCGTGCACGAACAGCTCCGTGACACCAGCGCGGTGGGCCATCTGGCAAAGCGCTTCGGCATGTACGCGCATGGCATGCACCCCGCCATCGGAAAGCAACCCCATGAGGTGTAGACGTCGGCCGGGAAGGCGCGCTTCTGAAAAGGCCTGCTGCAATACCGGGTCGCGTTCCAAGCTGCCATCGGCGATCGCGTTGTTCACGCGCATCAGGTCTTGGTACACCACACGCCCCGCACCGATGTTGAGGTGGCCCACTTCGCTGTTGCCCATCTGGCCGGGCGGAAGGCCCACATGATCGCCGTCGGTGAGCAGCGTGGCATGCGGAGCGGTGCGGTAGAGCGAATCGATGAAGGGTGTGTCGGCGGCGGCTACGGCGTCCGTGCGGTCACCGGCACCGATGCCCCAGCCATCCATGATAATGAGTACGACCTTGTGGGGCTGCTTCATCAGCGATCGGGGAACGAGGCTGCGAAGATAGCCCCGGACGGCGCGGCGTGTCGGACCTCGATGGCTCCACCGAGCCGCTGTACGAGCCGCTGTACGATGTAGAGCCCCAAGCCGGTCCCTTTCGCTTGACGGGTCTCCTCGTTGCCGCCCCGGTAGAATCGCTCGAAGATGCGCGCATGCTCCTCGGTGGGTATGCCCGGGCCTTCATCGGTCACCGTGAGGCGCCAACCTTCGCGGCCTTTCGTCACATCGATGATGATCAGCGTTCCGACCGGCGCATACTTGGAGGCGTTCTCGATGAGGTTGTCCGCGATGCTCCTGAGCGCCTGTGCATCGCTCAGCACCACGAACCGTTCGGGGCCGTGCAGGTCCACGTGGTGGTGGGGGGCGATCTGCACACGGGCGCGTTCCAGTACATCGCGCATCAACGCCATCACGTCCACCTCCTTGAGGTCGAGCGATAGCACGCCATCTTCGGCGCTCGTGGCGATGAGCACCTTGTCGGCCAGGGCGTTCAGGCGATCGGCCTCGGTGAGCGCCTGGTGGTGCAGCCCATCGCGCTGTTCCTGCGAAAGGCCAGCCCGGCGCAGGGTCTGCAACTGCAATTTGATGGCGGCGATGGGCGTGCGCAGCTCGTGTGTCACGGCCATCAGGAAGTTGCGCTGCGTGCGCGCTGCGGCCAGGTCGCGGCGGAGGGCGCGGAAGGTGAGGAAGAGCATGCCGAGCAACAAGGCCAGGAAAACGGTGCCTTCCCCAACGACCATGCGGATCGCCCGCGAATCATCCAAAGGGTGGTCGGTGGTGCCGCCCAGGGTCTTCACCTGCAGGGCCAAGCCGGCCAATTCCGTCTCCTTGCGCACCAGCAGCACGGCCCACCAAAGGAACTGCACCAGCACGTACAGCGTGAGCGCCCCGAAGAGCAGGAAGGTGCGGCGTGAGGAACGGTTCATGGCGGTACACAAAGGTAGGAGGGCGCTTTCGCCAGCGTTCTTATCTTGCTCGCTCGCATGGACCCTCAGGCCGCTCGAGCATACATCCTCCGCAAATTGCGCGAAGACCTTCCGGAGGCGCGCACTTACCATTGCCTGGAGCATACGTTGGACGTCTACGCCAGTGCGGTGGACATCGCCGAGCAGGAAGGTGTATCAGGCGAAGGGCTGACCTTGTTGAAGGTGGCCGCTCTCTACCACGATTCCGGTTTCGCGGTGCAGGACCTCGAGCATGAGAAGGCCAGCTGTGCCATCGTACGCGAGAAGCTGCCCGAGTTCGGATTCTCCGCGGACCAGGTGGAACTGATCTGCGACATGATCATGGCCACCCGGATCCCGCAGGCGCCGCGGAACAAGCTGGCCCGCATCCTCTGCGATGCGGACCTGGACTACCTCGGGCGCGGCGATTTCGAACGGATCGGGAGCACGTTGTTCGCCGAGATGAAACATTACGGTGTGTTGAAGACCGAACGCGATTGGAACGAGCTGCAGGTGCGTTTCCTGGAGCGTCACAAGTATTTCACCGCCACGAACAAGCGGCTCCGCGAGCCCGTGAAGCAGGGCCACTTGGCCGTGGTGAAAGAGTGGTTGGAAAGGAACCCGTGACCGCTGCGATGGTGCAGAAGAACAAAGGGGCTGCCTCGGATGAGACAGCCCCTTTTTCGTGGTGCCTCCCAGAATCGAACTGGGGACACATGGATTTTCAATCCATTGCTCTACCAGCTGAGCTAAGGCACCGAACTTTGTCCACCCCGCTGGTACGGTGATCGGCGAACAGG
>JAEUTC010000259.1 GCA_016787985.1 Flavobacteriales bacterium
GTTGGCGACGTAAATGTTCATGAGTTCTACTGACGGGTTAAAGTTGTTCTTTGCCTGTACCTCCTTGGTCTCGCCAAAGCACAAGGAGGCCTTTGGGCGGCACGAATGTAGGTAGGAACTTGATCCTGTCAACACCCACCCCGCCAAGTGACGGGTCGATCGGGGCCGGCCGGTGGGGGCCGGTGAGCATCATTCCATGACCATCACCTGCCGGGTGGTACTGTTGGAAGCGGCGTCCACGCGAAGGAAATACAGCCCCTCAGGTAGGTCCGCAACGTCCACCCGGTTCCCTACGGTGGTGCGGACAAGGCGGCCAGCGGGGTCCGTCAAGGTGAGTTTCGCCGACCCGGTTCCGGGTACCTCCACCAGAATCCGCTCCCGTGCCGGGTTCGGATGCACGCGCACTTCAACGGCGTGGATCGGGGCCACCGACGTGGTCTGGTCGCAGAATTGGCGGGCCAGGAATTCAGCGGCCCACCCGTCCACCAAGGGGAGGTCGTGGATGTCGTGCGCGTTGCCGGTATGTGGATGGAATTCGTAGCGGTCCGCCGTGTATCCGAGTTGCTGGATGTATGGGTCCAACGCGCATGAACCGAACAACCAGGGATAGTTGGCACCAAGGCCCAAGGGCAACCCCCAAAGCGCCTGCTGATAGTTGCAGCCCACCACGGGATCACCGGTCTGGTGGTAGGTGAAGAGCGCAGCATCGGTGGGTGCATCGATCATCGCCGTGTCCAGGATGCCGCCGAAGTACGCCACGCACGCGTTCACTGCGGCACTCGTTCCAGTATTCAAGGTTCCATCGATCGGGCCAAGGTCGGGGCGCGGGTACTGCACGAGGATGTGGTTCACGGGTGAGGTTCCGTTGCACGCCGCAGGCTTCTCCATGTCGGCGGTCGCGTAGGCCACATGCATGGCCGTGATGGCGCCAGCGCTCACACCACAGATGGACACATTCTCCACATCCGTACTGTCCTGCTCGCTCCTGGCAAGGAGGAAACGGATGGCGCCTTTCACATCCTGTTGCGCACGGTAGGCAGCGCGGATCACTTCGGCCTGGTCGTAGGCGTAGGGCGTGGACAGGATGGGTGGTGCGTAGAAACCGAGACGGTAACTGATCGTGGCCGCCACATAGCCTCGTTCGGCGTACCAGCGGCAAAGCTCGTTCATCTCATTGCGGTTCCCACCGATGAAAGCGCCGCCATGCACGGCCACGAACAGGGGACGCTGCGTTACACCATCCCCAACGGGTTTGAACAGGTTTAGCCGCAGACTGTCCGTGCCACCATCGAAACGTTCCGCGACGCCATAGAGGATATCGTTCTCCACGGCAACATTGAACTGGCGTGTGGTATAGTCGTACGTGCAGTTCTGCGTTTGCGCAGCCCCAAGGAGCGGAAGCACCAGCGCGAAGGGAACGAGCGAGGAATGCATGCTGCAAGATATCAAGTCATCACGTTCCTGCCAGCGATCCCTACGGTCGGACCTTGGTGTGACCACCGTGGTGGAGCCCAAACCGTTCGTCACCAGGTCCGCTGGCCCGCACATTCTTCTTCCGCATCGCTCCGCACCGGTGGAACCTTGCAGCACCCCTCGTTCATGGACCGTGCCATCGACCCGCGCCCAGCCCGGCGCAAACGCCTCATCGCCATCGGTTGTATCGGTGGTGCGGTGCTGCTGTTGGCCATACTGTGGGCCAGCTCATTCACCACCAAGCGCGTTCGTGTGGAAGCCGCCAAGGTGACCGTGCGCACCGTGGAGCAGGGCTTGTTCAAGGAGTTCATTCCCGTTACCGGTACGGTGCAGCCCATCCAGACGGTGTTCCTCGATGCCCTCGAAGGCGGAACGGTGAAGCGGCGTTTCGTGGAGGATGGCACACACGTGAAGGCCGGCGAACCCATCCTGGAACTGAGCAATCCTCAGTTGCACATGGACGCGATCAACCGCGAGGCGCAACTGCTCGACCAACAGAACAACCTGCGGAACACGCGCCTCGCCATGGATCAGCAGACCACCCGCTTGAAGGATGAACTGCTGAACTTGGACAAGGACCTGAAACGCCTCGAGCGCGATGGCCATGTGGATGAACGGCTGATCCGGGATTCCCTGCTCGCGACGAACACCTATCTCAGTAACAAGGAGAACCTCGCCTACATGCGCGAGAAACGGAAGCTCCTCGCCGCGAACGTGCATAGTGATTCCATTTTTCGCCAAAGCCAGGTCGGTTCCATCACCACCAACCTCGCCCTCATCGACCAGAACCTCCGCTTCCTGCGGGAGAACCTGCAGAACCTGGTGATCAAGGCTCCCATCGATGGGCAGTTGAGCGGGTTGAATGTTGAACTCGGGCAGACCAAGCAGCGCGGTGAACGCATTGCGCAGATCGATGTGTTGGAGAGCTTCACGGTGCGGGCGCGGATCCCGGAGCATTATGTCAGCCGGGTGAGCATCGGACTACACGGGAGTTTCATCCAAGGTGGACGCGAATTCAGCGTGGAGGTCTTCAAGGTGTATCCCGAAGTGAGTAACGGCGAGTTCGATGTGGACCTGCGCTTCGTGGATGACGTGCCTGAAGTGCGCCGCGGACAGACCTTTCAGGTGCGCTTGCAACTGAGCGAGGATCTGCAGGCGGTGATGCTACCGCGCGGGCCTTTCTTTCAAGACAGCGGGGGACGATGGGTGTACGTGGTGGATGCCGAAGAGACCGCCACCAGACGCAACGTATCCCTTGGGCGTCAGAATCCCGACATGTACGAGGTGATCGAAGGGCTTCAGCCCGGCGACCGTGTGATCACCAGCCGATACGACGCCTTCAACAACGCAGACGAGATCATCATCCAGTAACACACGGCGATCCATGCATCGCTCCGATCCCCAACATCCATGAGCCTACTCAAGACCATCGACCTCTCCAAGGTGTACCGCACCGATACGGTGGAGACCACCGCGCTCAACAACGTGAGCATCACCGTCGCCCAAGGCGAGTTCGTGGCCATCATGGGGCCCAGCGGGTGCGGCAAGTCGACCTTGCTCAACATCATAGGCCTGCTCGACTCACCTTCGAGCGGAAGCTACCTCGTGAACGGAGAGGATGTAAGCAGCTACAATGAACGTAAGCGGGCGGAAGTGCGTAAGAGCACCATCGGCTTCGTCTTCCAGAGCTTCAACCTGATCGATGAACTGACGGTCAAGGAGAACATCGAGTTGCCGCTGATCTACACGCGCATGGGGAAGAGCGAACGCCACGAGCGCGTGGAGCAGGCCATGCAACGCATGAACATCGGCCACCGCGCCAAGCATTTCCCCCAGCAGCTCAGCGGCGGCCAGCAACAACGGGTGGCCATCGCGCGCGCCGTGGTGAACGCACCGAAGCTGATCCTGGCCGATGAACCCACGGGTAACCTCGATACCGCCATGGGCGAGGAAGTGATGGGCCTGTTGAGCGAACTCAACAAGTTGGGGACCACGGTCATCATCGTCACCCACAGCCTGCGCGACGCCGGTTATGCTCAGCGCACCATCAAACTGCTGGACGGCAAGGTGGTTGAAGGGAATGTGCCGGTGCAGACCTTGCTGTGACCGATCGATCGGGCATCGTGGACGCTTTAGGCCGACGCGGGCAAGCTTCTTGCACTGTACGCCGCATCTTCGTCGGGTAGATGCAGGAAGAGGAGCCGAACGCGCCCAAAGACACCGTTGAGCCACGCCGCCCCCGTCCACTGATACGGCGGGTGGTGCGTTGGTGTTTGATTGCGTTGTTGCTGCCATTCGTTCTGGTACTGCTCATCGGAGTGGCCTTGTACATTCCGGCGGTGCAGGACGTGGTGCGGGGGAGGGTCGTCGCCTTCCTGCATCAAAAGCTCGGTACCGAAGTGGCGCTCGAGGAATTCGCGCTTCGCTTCCCGCTCGGAGTGTCCGTAAAAGGGCTTTATGTCGAAGACCTATCCGGTGATACGTTGATCCGCGCCGGTGAACTGAAGGGCCGTGTATCGCTCACCGGTCTGCTCAACGGCCGGATCCATCTTACGGACCTGTCGCTGTCCGATACCCGGGCACACTTGGCGCAAGATGTCGATAGCACGTTCAACTTCCAGTTCATCGTTGCCGCGTTCGTATCGGATAGCGCGGTGGTCGAGGAACCTAGCGAGGGAAAGGGTTGGCAATTCTCCGTGGACGGTGTTGAGCTGAAGAACATCCACTTCACGACCGATATGCGGCCATCTCGGATGGAGCTGGATCTGCGGCTTGGTGAGCTGCTTCTACCATTGAAGGCGTTCGATCTGGACAGCTTGCGTTTCCATGCAGGTGCCTTGCGCATCGCGGACACACACATCGCCATGCGCAGCGCCTACTCCGCTCCGGCTCGCGATACCTACCCCGACGTGGTGTCTTCTTTCGGGGAGCTTGACCTTGTCCTGTCCTCCGTCGTTCTCGATCGTGTCACCTTCAGCATGGCCACCATCGATAAGGCCGACAGCCTATCCATGGCGCTGGTCCACGCAGAGGTGGATGTGGACCGGATGGACAGTCGCCACCAACGTTTCCATCTTGCTCAGGTGAAGGTGGAAGGACTCGACTTTGTCGCCGTGAGTGATACTGCCGAAGAAGAGGTGCCTGATGGATCGGAGCCCACCTGGCTCGCATATGACGATGGTCTTCGGTTCTTCCTGCGCGATCTGGATGTTCGCATCGATCGCCTGCAGCTGCGCGATGCATCGCTCGGTATGCATGCCGATCACCTGGCGCCACCCGCAAAGGAATTCGACCCCGCTCATGTGGTGCTCACTGGTGTGAACGCGGAGTTGAATAGGATCGTCGCCAACAACGATCAAGTGCAGGTCGTGATCGATGATCTCCATGGCGTGTACGGATCGCCAGAACACCATTTTCAATTGAGGTCCGATGTCCACGCCACTGCTTCGGCGTTCAAGCTTGGTGGAACACGGTTGCGCTGGGATGGCCTGCTGGCCGATGTGGAGCTGCATACACGACAAGGGTCGTTGCAGAACGCGTACCGCTCACCCGAGCGTGTGCCGTTCGATGTGCGGCTGAAGACCGCCATACCGCAAGCGCGTCAGGCGCAATTGTTCGCACTACTCCCGGCTGAAGTATTGCCGATCGCACACATCCCTGAGTCATATGTTCTGGATGCCCGGATGACGGGGACCTTGCAAAGCATGGATACCATTGCGATGGAGCTTGAAGGCGATGCGGGCACACGCATGGAGCTGAGCGGCAGCATAGTGAACGCCATGCAGCCCGAGCGGTTGATCTATGCGCTGGATCTCGATCCCTTCATCATGGGCGCTGGCTCACAAGCGCTGCTAGCTGCTTTCGTTCCCGACTCGACCTTGATGCCATCCAACTTACAGGTGATCGCTGCGGTGAAGGGAGACCCGAAAGGGATCAATTCGACGTTGGATCTTCGGTCCGATATCGCTGATGTCAGAGGCAAGGTCTCCTTCGATGGACTGCAAAAGGACGTGCCGGATGCCCTCGAGGTCGATGTGTGGGCCACAGGTGTTGGGCTCGCACGGATCCTTGGTGACACCGCTTGGCGTGATGCCGATGTACGTGTCGAAGCGCAGGCTCAAGACTTGAATACTCCCCAACGACGCGGATGGCTGGAGGTGCGACCGACCCGTTTGCTGCACGACAGCGCCGATCTGAGCGTGGCCTACCTGCGCGCGGACATTCTCGGGGACTCCGTTCAGGCGCTCGTGGATGTGGAGAGTCAACCGCTGGCAGTGCGAGTACTGGCTAAAAGTGCATGGCCCACGGCGAACGTTGGAACGGCAGCCGATGTGCGCGTGGCGATCGGACGAGCGGATCTTCAAGCGTTAGGGGTAACGGACCATGCACTGGCCATCTCGGGTGACTGGAACGGCGATCTCGCCATGGATACGCTGGGCAGAACCACGTTCAGTATGAACATGGACAGCACCCGTCTGGAAAGCGGGACCGAGTCGTTCCTTTTCGGATCCTTGGGACTGTCGGGCCACCTGGGTCTTGATTCCACCAGTGCTTCGGTGATCAGCGATGCAGTGGACCTCCGCTTCGATGCCAACATCGCATTGGACACGTTAGTGGCACGTGTGAAGGAGAAAGGGCGTAGCATATTCACCGCGGACACGACATACCATGCGGTGCCCGGTGAGCGATTCGATCTTTCGGTGGAGCTCAAACGCAGCGAATGGCTGGCCGGCATGGTGATCCCCGAATTGCGTGCGATCGAGCTACAGGAATTGGTCGCCCACTACGACGGTGATGCCGATGAGCTGAGCGCTCGTATGATCCTCACGGAGCTGTTGTATGATGATCTGGATGTGGACGACATCACGCTCGATCTGGATGTCACTGGAGCTACGTTGAATTCTGATCTGACCATTGCGCGAGTGGAGCAGGGCGCTTACTACATCGAAGGGATCGCGGTCGATATGAGCGGATCAGGAGGAGACCTCGCCGGCGACCTGCGGATCCGTTCTTCCGAGGTGGAACGCTACCACATCGGTGCACGCCTGCAGCGGATCCCGGGTGGTATCGAACTCTCACTTGCTCCTGATCTGGTGCTCGACGAAGAGCCCTGGCAGGTCGATCCAGGGAACCGCTTGCTCATCACCGACGATCGTTTCACCGCCACCGACTTCGACCTTCATTCCGGAGCGCAACGGATCACGTTGCGGACACCGGAGCGCGCGCTCGAGATCGGATCGGAAGACTTCCGCCTCATCACGTTGGCCAACATCATCGGATCAAAGGACTCTGTTCCCATCGTGGACGGAAGTGTCGACGGACTTGTTCGCCTGCCGGCCGGCGGCGCCGTCGGGATGAAGGCCGATCTGAGCATCACCGATCTTGAGGTGATGGCTACGGAACTCGGTTCGTTGGATGTGGAGGTACGCGGTGAGCCGAATGATCGCTACCGTGGAAGAATGGCGCTCGATCGTTCGGCCAATGAACTCGAAGCTACGTTCGATCTGGCACCGGAACGCCAACGGGTCAAGGCCGCCATGGACCTACGCGACATCGGCTTCTTGGAGCCTTTCGTAAGCGGATACCTCTACGAGATCGCCGGTGGCCTCGATGGCGCTTTGGATCTCGACAGGAACGGAGAGCGAACGAGCCTACGTGGCCGGTTGCACTTCCAACAAGCCGAAGTCGGTGTGGTTGCCACAGGTGCGACGTACACCCTCATGGACGAAGTACTGGTGATGACCGACCAAGGAGTGCGTTTCGATGCGTTCGAGATGCGTGATAGTCTGGGGAATGTACTCCGTGTGGACGGGGACATCCGGACGGTGATGTGGGAAGAGCCTTTGCTCGATCTGCGCATCCGAACTGACCGCTTCCGATTGGTCAATAGTACGATCGAACAGAACCCACAATTCTTCGGTGATCTCTTCGCCAGCGTGGATCTGGAGGTTCGAGGACCAGCCATTCGACCCGCCGTAAAGGGAGGTATAGGTGTACTGCCCGGAACGGCTTTTAGCGTTGTGCTTCCCGGTACGACCGTTGAGCTGGTGAACGCAGAGGGTATAGTCGTCTTCACCGATGACCTGTACGCCGTGGACTCCCTCGCCTTGGATCCGGATGCCGCAGTGCTCCGCGATTCCTTGGAAGCTCTGCTTCCCGGTGTGGAGCTCGACCTGAACATCAAGGTGGATAAGGAGGCGGTGTTCGCCATCGTGCTGGATCCGGCGGCGGGGGACCAGGCCACGGTGAGCGGATCGGCCGATCTGGTTTTCCGATACGCCCCCAACACGGCCATGTATCTCAGTGGGCCTTTCATCGTTGAGCGTGGTGAATACACGCTCGACCTCTACGGGTTGGTGAAGAAACGCTTCGAACTGGTGAAGGGGGGATCGGTGCGTTGGACGGGTGATCCGGTGAAAGCCGAAATGGATCTGCGCGCGCGGTACCGGTCGGAAACGGCGCCGTATGCCCTTGTCGCCTCCGGCAACACCATGATGGACGCTGAACGGAACCGCTTACAGCAGCCGCTGCCCTTCGATGTGCTCATCGATATCAACGGGAATATGAGCGGTCCGGATATCGGATTCGGTATCGACCTTGAACGCCAGGTCCGCAACAGTTTCCCCAAGGTGAGCGATCAGCTTGATCGGCTCAACCAGCCCGGCAATAGCGAAGAACTCAACCGGCAAGTGTTCGGCCTGCTGGTGCTGAACAGCTTCCTGGTGGATGAAGGCAGCGGTGGCGATCCAAGCAGTGGTATCGCCACCAGTGCCGCCCGCAACTCCGTGAACGGCTTGCTTACTGATCAGATGAACAAGCTGACCGGTCGCTACCTGAAGGGTGTGGATGTGAGCCTGGGTGTCAATACCTACGACCAATCCAGCGGACAGAACACCTACCAACGCACCTCATTGGACTATCGCGTCAGCAAGCGGTTGTTGAATGACAGGCTCAGCTTCGAGGTGGGAGGAAGCGTGGGCGTGGATGAACAGAACAGCCAAGTGAGCAATGTGAGCAATACGCGGGCGGCGCAGTACGCCATCCTCTACGATTTGACCACCGATGGGCGCTTCCGGATAAGGGGTTTCCACGAGAACGCGTTCGACCTCTATGACGGGGAGATCACCAACAGCGGCGTAGCCATCATGTTCACCAAGGATATCGAGGAGAACGAGCGTGCCCGTAACAAGTCCCGGGAGTCGATACTCCGGGAACGCGAACGGAATGCGAATGAAGTACAGGAAGAACGCCAAGCCGAGCCGAAGGACTGATGAAGTGCTTGCTTCGATATAGCCGTCTTGTTCCATTGGTAGTGCTTCTGCAAGCCTGCACCGGGCTGAAGTATGCCTCGGAGGAACGCCCACTTTTCACGGGGTTCGAGGTCACGTTCGCCACTCCTCCGGAAGCGGATGCAAGCGAGGCAAGAGCGGAACTGGAAGCGGTCGTGACACCACCGCCAAGCGAAGCCGTACTAGGCTTGCGCCCGCTGGTGGCGTTGTACAACATGACGGGTGAGCCACGTCGCAAGGGCAAGGGCCTTCGCCATACCGTGAAGTACAAGATCGCCTCGGCACCGGTCTACATCGATGAGGTCCCCCTGGCTGATATCGATGCGGCGTTGGTCAATAGGATGAACAACCGCGGCTACTTCAGCGCCAAAGCCACCCATGAGGTCATCAGGAAAGGTCGGCAGGCGGAGGTGCTCTTCAACGTGGTGCCCGGTCCAGTACACCGTATCCGGACCATCCTCCATGGCGATACGTCCCTGGCGGAGGTCGACCCGCTCTATGCACGGATCCTGCGTGCAGGCGCGAACAGCCAAGTGCAGGAAGGTGATCCCTATCACCTTGCGGCCTTGGTAGCGGAACGCGAGCGCGTAGGCGGGCAGTTGCGGAATGCCGGCTTCTATCGGATGAACGCCGACCTGCTCGAATTCGCCGCGGATACCAGCGTGGGCGACCATCAAGTAGATCTGCGGTTGCGCGTGAAGGCCGAAGCTGGCCATGACGAACGCATGCGGTATGTGATCGGGGAGGTTTTCGTGCACGGTGATCACGATGATGTGCTCCCTGCTTCGGACTCGCTCCTCGTGGATAGCCTGCATTACATCAACTACCTGGGGATGTACCGCCCACACACGATAACGCGTGGTGTGTTCCTAAAGCCCGGCACCTTCTTCTCCCAACGTCGGTTGGACGCCACGCGTCAGTATCTCTCCGGGTACGGTGTTTTCTCATCGGTGGCCGTGGATCTGGTGGAGGATACCGTGATGCAGGGGCTGTTGCATGCCGATGTCCGACTGACCCCGCAGGAACGCTTCTCGCTGTTCAGTGAGCTCAACGCCATCAGCAAGAGCAACAACTTCGCGGGGCCCGGCTTGAAGGTGGGTTGGAAGGACCGCGACCTGTTCCGGGGCGCCGAAGTGTTCACAGTAGACCTGAACGGACGCTTCGAGACCCAGGTGGCCGGAGCAGGCAAGGGCACCAATGCGTATGAGATCGGTGCCAAGGCGACACTGAACATTCCAAGGCTCCTCTTCCTCGGCCGGCTGGAACAAGCGCGCTCCTATGTGCCGACCACACGGTTGGAAGTCGCCTACGGCCTGTTCCGCCGGATCGGCCTCTACGGCCTGGAGTCTGCCAACGCAGGCTACAGCTATGTCTGGCGCCAGAACCGAAGGGTTTGGCACGATGTCCGTTTTCCGGAGGTGAGCTTCAATAACCTGTATTTCACCAGCGCTGACTTCGACGCTTTCCTCGGCCAGAATGCGTCCATCCGTCGAAGTTTCGAGGAGCAGTTCATCGTGGGAGTGGGATATACCTACACCCGCAGCAACCAACAAGGAAAGAACGACCGGTCGTGGTGGCTCATGAGCCTGGGTGCCGATGAAGCCGGCCTGCTTCTCGCTACCATTTTCCGCGCCTCCCAAGGACCTCCCGGTGATGAGGGGTACCGGCTGCTGGGGGAACGCTTCGCACAATATGTGCGCTACCGGGCGGAAGGCCGTTGGTTCCAAGCCATCGGTGGTGGTGGGCAGATCGCAGCGAGGGTCCTCGCCTCGGCAGCGCATCCCTACGGGAACAGCTCCACCGTGCCGTATGTGAAACAGTTCTTCAGCGGGGGCACCAACAGCCTGCGAGCGTTCCGTGCACGAAGCATCGGTCCAGGCACCTACCGGCCAGAAGCGAGCGCCGATGGTTCCGTGTTCCTGGTGGATCAGGTCGGTGATATCAAGTTTGAATTGAACCTCGAATACCGCTTTCCCATCTCCGGGATCGTGAAAGGTGCGTTGTTCTCCGACGCCGGCAACGTGTGGTTGCAGAACGAGGACCCTCAACGTCCGGGCGGTGCTTTTCAGTGGGACCGCGCCCTGAACGAGTTGGCCGTAGGTGCTGGTTTCGGCCTGCGCATCGACCCCGAGGTGATCGTGATCCGTTTCGATCTGGCCACACCACTCCGCAGACCGGAACTACCCGAAGGGGATCGTTGGGTGTTCGATGATCAGAAGCCGCGATTGATGGACAATTTGGTGCTGAACATCGCCATCGGTTACCCGTTCTGAACGGATCTTTGCGCCATGGCCCAGGTGAAACGATCCTTCCCGGTGACGGGCATGACCTGCGCGAGCTGTGTGCTCCAAGTGGAGAAGGCGTTGCTCGCGGAGCCGGGTGTGGAGGGGGTGACGGTAAACCTTGCCACCAATACGGCACAGGTCGTCGGTGTGGAAGCAGCGCTGGATGGTCAGCGATTGCAACGTGCCGTCCGGATCGCCGGATACGACCTACTGATCACGGAGCCCGGTAAGGCCGCCATCGAAGCGGAGCGAATACAGGAGCATCGGTTGGCGGACCTGCGGCGCAGGCTTTGGACCTCGGTCGTCTTGAGCACACCTCTCGTCGTGATCGCCATGTTCCTGATGCATGAACCCTGGGCGAACTGGGCCATGCGGTCGTTGAGCACGCCTGTGGTGTTGGTCCTGGGCTGGCCTTTCTTCGAACAGGCGTGGCAGCAAGCCCGCCACCTGCGTGCGAACATGGATACGCTGGTCGCGGTGAGCACGGGTGTGGCCTATGCCTTCAGCGTGTTCAATGTCCTGCTGCCTTCCTTCTGGACCGCGCGCGGCCTTGAGCCCCATGTCTATTTCGAGACGGCCGCGGTGGTGATCACCTTCATCCTCCTCGGAAAGTACCTCGAGGAGCTGGCCAAGGCAGGAACGAGCGGTGCCATCAAGAAGCTCATGGGACTGCGGCCGAGCAGCGTGCTTCGTGAGGAACCAGAAGGTTCGAAGGAGGTTCCCATCGCCGAGGTCAATGTCGACGACGTATTGATCGTTCGCCCCGGCGAGAGTATCGCGGTGGATGGCGTCGTCATCAGCGGTGAAAGCCATGTGGACGAGAGCATGATCAGCGGTGAAGCGATCCCGGTCGCAAAGAGTGCAGGTGCCAAGGTGCTCGCGGGGACGATCAATCAAGCGGGCGCATTCCGTATGCGGGCACAACAGGTAGGAGCGGGGACATTGTTGGCGCAGATCGTGCGCGCTGTGCAGGAAGCCCAGGGTAGCAAGGCCCCCGTGCAGCTGCTGGTGGACAAGGTGGCCGCTGTCTTCGTTCCAGTGGTGATCGTGATCGCGCTGGTGAGTGCGCTATTGTGGTGGGCCTTAGGTGGGGAGCACGCGTTCACGCAAGGGCTGCTCGCCTTGGTCACGGTGCTGGTGATCGCCTGCCCTTGTGCACTTGGACTAGCCACACCTACCGCTATCATGGCGGGAATGGGCAAGGGCGCGGAGAATGGGATCCTGATCAAGGATGCGGAGAGCTTGGAACGAGCGCGGAGAACCACGGCCATCGTATTGGACAAGACCGGCACCATCACCGAAGGCCATCCGCAGGTGATGGAAGCGGTTGGACTGGATGATGTTCGTACCAAGCGCGCTTTGCGGGCCATCGGCTCTCGCTCAAAACACCCGTTGGCCCTGTGCATCGTTGGATACGTTCAACGCCAGGCCTCCGACATTGCTTATGGCGACGATCCCATCGTTGATCACTTCGAGGAGCTTGTCGGTAAAGGAGGCAAGGCGGATATCGATGGGTCCACCTGCCTGATGGGGAATAGGCGCCTCCTCGAGGAACACGGGGTTGCGATCAAGGGTGAATGGAGCGAACGCGAGAAACGTTGGCAAGAAGCCGCCTATACCATGGTCTGGTTGGCGGTTGCTGGTCATGTGTGCGCGGCCATCGCCATCAGCGACCGGATAAAGCCATCGGCGGCCTCTGCCATCGCCCGGCTGAAGCGCGCTGGCATCAAGGTCTACATGCAGACCGGCGACGCACGTCGGACCGCGCAAGTCGTGGCCGATGCTGTGGGTATCGATCAGTTCCGCAGTGAGGTCCTTCCTAAGGACAAGGCCGCTTTCGTCGTTGGCTTGCAGCAACAAGGACAGGTGGTGGCCATGGTCGGCGACGGCATCAACGACAGCGAAGCGCTCGCCAAAGCCGACGTGAGCGTGGCCATGGGACGTGGGAGTGATATCGCCATGGACGTGGCACGCATGACGCTCATCACCGATGATCTGAACGCTCTTCCGCGAGCGATCGAATTGTCGCGCCGCACCGTGTCGGTGATACGCCAGAACCTCTTCTGGGCGTTCATCTACAATATCATCGGAGTTCCTATCGCCGCCGGTGTCTTGTATCCACTGAACGGATTCCTGCTGAACCCCATGCTAGCTGGTGCCGCCATGGCATTGAGCAGCGTGAGCGTGGTGAGCAACAGCCTGCGTCTGCGTTGGGCGAAGTTGGGTCCTTGACAGCCCCTCGCGGATAAGCGCGCTGAGGCCAACCGCCCGTCACAGGCGCAACAACTGCGCACCACGTATAAGCGACGTGCTTCCTGCGCGGTGCACCTTGCGGCCATGTGGTCCATCGATCTGCGGCTCGCTTGGCGTGCCCTTATGCGCGACAAGCTCTTCAGTGCATTGAACGTATTCGGTCTCGCCATCGGGGTGGTAGCCTGCATGCTCATATACATCTATGTGCAGGATGAGTTGAGCTTCGACGCCCATCACGCGAAGGCCGATCGCATCTTCCGTATCCAGTCACACTTCGACTTCGGGGATCAAAGCGATGATTTCGGTCTTACACAGTTCGCCATGGTGCCGACCCTTTTGCAGGAGTACCCGGAGATCGAGAGCGGAAGCTGGTTGTACGTGCTCAACAACTGCACCTTCACCTACGAAGGGAATACCTACGTGGAGCAGGACGGATACTACGCTGACACGGCCTTCTTTCGCACGTTCGACTATCGCTGGTCGTACGGTGGTCCCACGGCCTTGGACGAGCCCGATAACGTGGTCATCACCGAGCGGATGGCCAACGAGATGTTCGGAACGGAACATCCCCTGGGGAAGCTCATCGAACGGAATGGACGAACCTTGAAGGTGGCCGGTGTGATCGCGCAGAACGGGTTCAACACACACGTACCGCCCGGCTGCTTCCTCAGCTTGCTCGGTATGCCGCCCCAGGCGAAGGAACAGCTGATGAATGGCTGGGGACAGGTGAGCAGCTATGGATACCTCGTCCTTGCCGAGGGCACCACAGCAGAGAGCTTCCAACCGAAAATGGACGCTTTCATGCAGAAGCATATCCTGCCGTTCTGGCAACAGGATGCCGGATTCAAAGGCACCATGCGCTTCAACCTCGAGCCGTTGCACGATGTGCATTTCAACAACGAACTGATCTACGATACCCCGAAGAAGGGCAACAAGGCGTATGTCACCCTGTTGAGCATCGTAGCGGCCCTCATCCTGGCGATCGCGTGCATCAACTACATCAACATGAGCACCGCCGATGCCACACGGCGTGCCAAGGAGGTGGCCTTGCGCAAAGTGAGCGGTGCCAGTCGTGGTCGATTGGTCGTGCAGTTCATCGCGGGTAGTGTCCTCGTCGCGGTGATGGGCATCGCATTCGCGCTACTCCTCCTGAATTTCGCGCTGCCGCTGTTCAACGGTATCAGTGGTAAGGAAGTGGGCATGAGGGATGTGCTCAATGGCGGGTTCGTCGCATTGATCGCTCTTGTCGTGATCCTGATCGGTGTGGTGGCCGGTAGTTACCCGGCGTTCTTCCTTACCCGCTTTTCGCCGCAACTCCTCCTCAAAGAGGGTGTGGCAGGTGCTCGCAGGCAACCGGTCCGCCGGCTGCTCATGGCCATTCAGTTCGGGATCGCGCTCTTCATGGTCGTCGGTTCGCTCGCTGTGTTCGGGCAGCTGCATTGGATGCGATCGAACGACATGGGTCTGCGCAAAGAGAATATCCTTCTCATCCGCATGCCAAGCCCGCACCCACAGGATACGCTACAGTGGGATGCGTTGCGGCCGATGAAGACCGAGATGGCCCGCGAGAGCTTCGTGGAGGCCGCATCCTTCGCGGACAATACCCCTGGCGGTGGTACACAACGTTGGGTGTTGCGCGCCAAGACCGAAGCAGGGAATGTGGACAAGCCACTGCCGGCCATGAGCTGTGATCCGGACTATCCCGCACTCATCGGCATGGAGTTCATCCAAGGCCGCACGTTCGATCCGAGCATACCGACCGATCAAAGTGGTAGTATCATCGTGAATGAGGCGTTGGTGAAAGCCTTCGGATGGAGCGACCCGTTGAGTGAGAGACTTTATATCCCGGGAGATAGCATCGATCAAGAGCTCAAGGTGATCGGTGTGGTGAAGGACTTCCACTACGCCAGCCTGCACACGCCGATCGAACCCATTGCCATTTTCCAAGGACATCCGCGTTACGGCGTGAACAATTTGCTCGTTCGGCTCGCTCCAGGCGATGTGAAGGCACAGGTGGAGGCCCTCGAGCAACGTTTCCGGTCGATCGCCCCCCACGCACCATGGGACGCGACTTTCCTCGATGCGCGCATCGCCGAACTCTACATGGCCGAGGATACGCTCTTCCGGGTGTTCGCGGCGTTCACGATCCTGACCATTCTCCTTACGGTGATGGGGCTCTACGGTCTGGCCTATTTCACCGCCAAGCAACGGACCCGTGAGGTGGGTATCCGCAGGGTGATGGGTGCTTCCGTGTTGGATATCATCCGCCGATCGAACACCGAGTTCGTCATCCTGTTGATGTTCGCCTTGCTGGTCGCTTTCCCGCTCGCATCCTTCGCGATCACTCGATGGTTGGAGACCTTCGCTTACCATACAACGGTATCTCCGCTGTGGTACATCGGTGCGTTATCCCTCACGCTGATCGTCACGGTGATGACCGTCACCATGCAGGCTTATCGTGTCGCTGTGGCCGATCCAGTGAAGGCGCTGCGGCACGAATAAGAAGGGCGCGGCGATGCGGAGGTAACGAAAGTTCTATTGACCGGAACCTTCCGGCAACGGTCCTTTGTCGCCAACCTTCACATCATGCGTCTACACGTACTTCTTTCGTTCTGCACTGCAGCATCGGTAGCATTCGCTCAACCACCCAACGACCAATGTTCGGCGGTAACGCCGTTCGACCTTTCTATCGGAAGCACCGTCGTGCGCACCGGAACACGCACCGCGGCGACCACCACGAACGATGGTGTACCGACCAGCGTCCTGATGACCACACCGAACGTGGCGTCGGTTTGGGAGGCATTCACCACAACGGAGTGCAGCAACGTCACCGTGCTGTATTGCAACACGCCCTTGCCAGCCACCACCATGTGGAACTTCCTTACCACCACATGCCCTGCCGATGTGCCCATCTATTTCAGCTACGCCGACTTCGGGTTACAATGCCCGAATGGTCAGTTCGGGATCCAGTGGTTCAATCTGCCACCGGGCACGTATTACCTGCCTGTCTATTGCACCACGAGCGGCGGTGCATATTCCATGGAGTTCAGTGCCGTGGCCTGTATCCCCGGACCCGCCAATGATGATTGCGCCGGAGCGATCGACCTGCCGGTGAACACGAGCTGCGAAGCGTCCGCTGGTTCAGTGGAGAACGGGACCCTCTCCTTCCCCGCAACGGCATGTAATGGTGCTACTGGCGTCGCGAACGATGATGTGTGGTTCTCCTTCGTCGCCACTGGTGCCCAGCACACCATCACCCTCAACACCACTAGCGCTGACCTGGATGCAGTGATCCAGTTGTTCCCGGGCGACTGCTCGAACACCACGCCGATCGCTTGCGCCGATGCCACGTTCGATGGAGGTACGGAGGTGATGCAAGCGAGCGATCTGGAGGTCGGGGCTACTTATCGGTTCCGTGTATTCCACTATTACACGGCCCTGGCCTATGAGCCGGAGTTCACCATTTGTGTCACCGGTGATGTCGGCACAGGAATGAGCGCACCTGTGGATCTTAGCGGTCGTGTGTTCCCAACGGCAACGGAGGACATCGTGACCGTCCAAGGCTTTCGGCCCGGAAGCCAGGTGCGCCTGATCGATAGGCTCGGCCGTACACTGGAGACCAGATCGGTCACCGGGGCAGCTACGGTCATCGATCTGGCCGCCCGTCCCTCAGGCGTTTACGTCGTGGAAATACTCGGGCCAGATGGTTCGGGGTCGAGGATATCCGTGGTGAGGCTCTAGGTGCCCCACCTGCCGAAGGAGCCCCTTGGACCTGTCCGAGGGGCTTTTTCGCGTGTCCAAGTGGCAGGACCTGACAGGTGGGCGCGCCTCTTCACGTTCCTTAACAATGTGGATATGTCGTGTGGCAGATTCCGGACGTTCATCCATTGCGGCACGGATCATGCCGCATTGTGAGCATGATGAACAACACGAAAGACGAGACCAATGTGCACCGCACGCTGATCGTCGACGCTCCGGCGGAATTCGTGTGGGCGGCGTTGAGCGATCCCAAGCTGACCCACCTTTCGCTGGCGTGGTCGTTGAAAGGCGAATTGCAG
>JAEUTC010000016.1 GCA_016787985.1 Flavobacteriales bacterium
CGTTGGGTCAGGAACCCGTTCTCTTCGAGTGGTCGAACGACCCGTCCGACGTAAGTGTCGCGCAAGGAAGCTTCGGCAACCTGATCGGCACGTTCAACGCACCCGGTGCCTCGAACGGCTACTTGTGGGCCAATTCCGATCGGGGTCTTTCCGCCGCCCCTGCTGAGAACCACTTGACCCGGTTGACCACCAGCGCCATCGATTGCTCTGGCCAGTTGAGCATCATGCTCAGCATGCAGAGCACCATCGGTGTGTTCGACAATGATGCCAGCGAATTCGTGAAGATCCGCGTGAGCACTGACCTGACGACATGGACGGACTTCGCGCCGTTCCCGTGCCTGGTCACCGGCGATGCGACTCCTCCGTGCTCCCGCTTCTCGTTCAACCCGGAGTTCGTTGCTGTGGACATCTCGTCCGTAGCCGCGAATCAATCCACCGTCTATATCCAATTCGAGTGGCAAGGTGGTTGGGAATACTGGTGGGGGATCGACGATGTGCAACTCTCGCCATTGCCGGACTACGAGGTCATCATGAACCTGGCCTACAACAGCACCACCGGTAGCGGTGAGGAATATGGCCGTATCCCAGCAGCCCAATTGCCAGGGACCATGAACGTCGGTGCAGAGATCACCAATTTCGGCGCCAACGACCAGAACAACGTGAGCGTGAGCGTGGCCTTTGAGGACGCTTCCGGCACCGTCGTTCCCGGTTTCTCCACCACGATCGACCTCGGCACCGTAGAGAGCACAGTGACCGTGACGGCCGATGGGGACATCAATATCCCGCCAGGGCTGCCTACAGGGGTCTACACCTCTCGGTTCGCCGTCACCTCCGATGATATCGCCTTGGACAACGACCCCTCCGATAACACGCGTACCCGGAATTTCGAGATCACCGAAGATGTCTATTCCGTGGATGCCATTGGGAATCACCCGGAAGGAACTGAAAGCACGCAGCAATACGGTACGGCCACCTTCCTGGACAACCCGGAGATCTACTACATGAGCATGTACTTCGTGAACACCGCCATGCAGGCCACCGGCGTGATCGTGAAGCTGGGCCCAGCCACGGTCGCGGGACCAGGAGCCACCATCCAAGCCCTGATGCTGGATACAGCGGACATCACCGGCACCTTGGGTACGGTGAGCAATGTGATCGACGGTGTAACGAGCAACCAGCGCACGATCACCGCAGCTGATGTGGCTGCCGGAGAAGTGGGGCTCTCCTTTGAACAACCCATCGACCTGGCACCCGGTGCATACTTCGCTGCTGTACGCCTCACGGGTTCAGGTACCGTGGCCACGGAGAACAACACGGATCCAGAAGTCTACATCCTGGATGATGCCACCGTGGGTCAGCCCGGCTGGACTTCTGCCGTGTTCCTGCCCATCGACTTCAATGACGATGGTACCGCCGGCCGGCAGAGTTACACCAATGGGAACGCCTTCGCGATCCGCCTAACGAGCGATCCTACCGTTGGCGTGGCCGAAATGAAAGAATTGGCAGGGGTCTCCATTTTCCCGAACCCCACTTCAGGGGTCTTCCAGATCAGCAGCGATCGTAACGAAGTGCTCTTCGTGGAGATCACCGATGTGATGGGTCGGGTGCTCCGGAGCACCACGCTTTCTACCCTCACCACGGTGGATATGAGCGACGTGGCGGCCGGCGTTTACACCGTGACCGTGGGCAATGCCACCGAGCGCAGTGTTCAACGTGTGACCGTGAAGTGATCACCGATCTTTCTCTTGGGAACCCCTCTGCTCATGGCAGGGGGGTTCTTCATTTTAACCCTTCGCACCGCCAGTAGTCCGATGGATCACCACACGCGATCCGATCATCGCGTACGCGGCTATACTCACGCCAGGGCATGAACAACGGAGCGGCGAATGCCCATGATATTTCTGAAAAACGAAGGGCTACCCACATGGGTAGCCCTTCTCAACTTCGAAAACAAGGACTTACTTACCGCCTTTCATCACCGTAGCGATCAGCTCACGGTTCATTTTCACGTATGCCTCGTTCTTGGCCTCCTGTGCCATCTTCATGCTCTCTTCTGCCGTAGCGATAGCTTCCTTGTTCATGCCGTTGGCCGCCTGGGCACGAGCCAGCGTGTGCATGTGCCAGAACTTCTTGTCCATGGAGACGCACTTCTCCGCCCATTCGAGGGCCTCCTTGGTCATCACGTTGCGGTCCAAGCAGAACCGAGCGCTGCTGCCGTAACCGCCTGCCTTCATATCACCCTTGGCCATGGCCTCCTTGATGTTCGCGATGCCCTTGGCAGTGGCATCCGTAACGATAGGAATCGCCACACGCGTCTTCTCCCAACGGATCTCCAGTTCAGCGTTGTCGCCCTGGAAACCGCCCACATCGATCGTCAGGGTCTCCGTATGCTCGCAGGAAGTCGGCTTCACTTTCACGGATGCCACGTTCTGCTCGGCCTTGAACTCATCCTCACCCCAGAGTTCGACATTGGAGTTCAAGTGGACCACCCACATCTCCTTGCCAGGAACGGTGAAGAGGGAGTACTTCCCGGGCTTCACATCCACATCGCCGAACTTGACCGCCTCGCTGAACTCGATGGTGGTGTTGAGGTTGGCTCCGGTGCGCCACAGCTTGTCATAGGGTACGAGGTCACCGAAGATGACGCGGCCTTTGGCGCTAGGCCGCGAATACTCCACTTCTACCTTGGTGAGGCCCACCACATGCTCCACCTCGCCGAGCGGGCTTGCTTGTGGTAATTCTTGGGCTTGGGCCACCCCGATGGTAAGGGCGGCGGTGGCGAAAAGGATCGCTTTCATGGTCATGAGGTTCGGGCACGTTCGCACGTGCTGGTTCGTGTAGGGGTGCAAAGCTAACCCCTCCACCGGCACCTCAGGCCACGCGAAGATTGCTCAGGCGGGAGCGATCGAACTTCTCCCGGGCGTAGCTCAAAGTCACGCGCAATTCGGCCGGTTTATCCGGTGCACCGGGCAACTCGTACATCGCATCCGTCATGATCGCCTCGCAAATGGACCGCAGGCCACGCGCACCAAGCTTGTAGTCCATGGCCTTTTCCACGATGAAGTCCAGCACCTTCTTGTCGAAGGTGAGTTTCACCTTGTCCATCTCGAAGAGCTTCACATACTGTTTGATCAGTGCGTTCTTCGGTTCGGTCAGGATCCGCCGCAGGCTCTCCCGATCCAAGGGATCGAGGTAGGTGAGCACCGGGAAACGACCGATGAGCTCAGGAATGAGCCCGTAGGTGCGCAGATCACTAGGACTTACGTACTGTAGCAAGTTCTCGTCGTTGATCCGCTGTTCCTTGCTGGCACTGTATCCGACCGCACCACTCTTCACACGGCGAGCGATCATTTTCTGGATGCCGTCGAACGCTCCTCCACAGATGAAGAGGATGTTGCGGGTATCGACCTGGATCAGCTTCTGCTCCGGATGCTTACGACCGCCTTGCGGTGGCACGCTCACGGTGCTGCCTTCGAGCAACTTCAGCAGCGCTTGTTGCACCCCTTCACCGCTCACGTCACGCGTGATGCTCGGGGTGTCGCTCTTCCTACTGATCTTGTCCACCTCATCGATGAACACGATGCCACGCTCGGCCTTGGCCACATCGTAGTCCGCTGCTTGGAGCAACCGGCTCAGGATGCTCTCCACGTCCTCCCCCACATAGCCCGCTTCGGTGAGCACTGTCGCATCGGCGATGGCGAAAGGCACGTTCAGCATACGGGCGATGGTCTTGGCCAGCAATGTCTTGCCACTGCCGGTTTCACCCACCAGGATGATGTTGCTCTTCTCGATCTCCACATCATCCGAAGCACTGGCCGGTTTTTGGAGCAGGCGCTTGTAGTGGTTGTATACGGCCACGCTCAGCACCTTCTTGGCGTCGTCCTGGCCGATGACGTATTCATCCAAGTGCCGCTTGATGTCCGCCGGGCGCTGGATGATGAGGCTGCCCTCCATCTCCGTCCGCGTGCGCTGGCTGAGCTCTTCGGAAATGATGTTCTGCGCCTGCGTGATGCAACTGTCGCAGATATGCCCCGTGATCCCGGCGATCAGCACATTGGTGTCCTGTTTGTCTCGCCCACAAAAGGAACACTTGATCTCTTTCTTATCCATGGAAGGGTGTGCTGCGCCGCTGAACGGGATGCGCAAAGTCCCGCAAGATACATCGAAGGCCGGGTGGTCG